>JAAYOZ010000091.1 GCA_012520115.1 Clostridiales bacterium
AATGTTATACCGAAGGCTCTTGCAAAGCCGTCACCGAAGTAGTGGGATGTGCCTGCCTGAAGCGCCTTGCCGTCGTGCATGAGAGCTTCAATGGCATAGGTCATTTCAGCGCCGGCGAACTTGTCGCTGTCGGTCTTTCTGCCCTTTACAACGGGCATATTGAGGGTTTCCTTGCAGAAATCAGCGTAGACATTCAGCATACGCTCAGTTTCGGCAATGGCCTCCTCAGCCGTTGCATGAGCGGTGTGTCCTTCCTGCCATAAGAATTCACGGGAGCGAAGGAAGGGTCTTGTGGTTTTCTCCCAACGGACGACGCTGCACCACTGATTATAGAGCTTGGGCAAATCCCTGTATGACTGAATCGTATTTGAATAATGCTCGCAGAAAAGTGTTTCGGATGTAGGCCTTACGCAAAGCCTTTCGGCAAGCTTTTCCTGACCGCCGTGAGTGACCCATGCAACCTCGGGAGCAAAGCCCGCAACATGGTCCTTTTCCTTCTGCAGAAGGCTTTCGGGGATAAACATGGGCATATAGACATTTTCGTGTCCTGTTTCCTTAAAGCGTCTGTCAAGGTCCTTTTGAATAAGCTCCCATATAGCATAGCCATATGGCCTGATAACCATACAACCCTTTACGCTTGAATATTCGATAAGCTCTGCCTTTTTAACGATATCCGTATACCATTTGGCAAAGTCTTCATCCATCGGAGTTATACTCTCGACCATCTTTTTGTTGTCTGCCATCAGATAAGCCTCCTCAGAAATTAAGCAAAATGCGTTTATGCCGCACAGCTTTATAATATGCATTAATAAACTAGATTATATAACAAATCATGTTAAGCCGCAAGGCAAAATAAAAGGCGTTTAATTAAAAACGCCGGCGAATCAGATATTAATCAGTTTTCTTCCAGGTATTTTACAACATCTGATACGGTAGTAAAGTTTTCAAACTCTTCGTCGGGAACAACGAGGTTGAATTCATCTTCAAACGCCTTAACAAGCTCAACAAGATCGATACTGTCATCTACGATATCCATTAAAACCGAATCCGGAGAAATATCATCCTCATCAAGGCCAAGCTGATCACATATTATTGAAACAACCTTCTCATAAATCATATAATCTACTCCTTAAAAACACATATCCATTATGCTACAAAGAAATATTAGATATTTTATAAACTTTTGTCAATACCAAAATTAGAACCGATTGTTAAAGCTTAATCGATTTCCATTTGCCGCTTGCAAAACGAAGTCCCACAATGATTAGCCTTAACAGCTGGTCAAGGGCAAGACTCAGCCATGCGCCGATAAGACCCATTCCGATAGGATAGCACAGTACATAGGTTATCAGGGGTCTTATGATTGCTATGCTTATAAGCGAGGAAACGGCTACGAACTTTGTGTCGCCTGCGCCCTTCAGACTTCCCGTAAACACGACCTGAGAAATCTGAGCAGGGGAGATAAAGGCAATGATTATCATAATGTCTGCGCCGAGCTTAATAATCGACGGAACATCGGTAAACAGTGATACAACGCCGTATCTGGAAATTATGAAGAACACCGTAAGGAACATACCGAACAGAAGACCGACTCTTTGAGTAGCCTTGCCGAAAACAAGCGACAAATCGCCACGCCTTTCGCCGAGGCTTCTGCCGATAAGAGCCGAGGAAGCCATGCCGAGACCGTCGCCGATGCTGAACGAAAGATTGATAACGCTCATGCAAATCTGATGCGTTGCCATGCTTTCGGTGCCGAGAGAAGCAACGAGCTTTGCATACGCAAAGAAACCTATTCTTACAAATAGCTGCTCGACAGCGGCGCCGCTTGCAACCTTTGTTATCGGGGCTAATACATCTTTAGAAAGCTTGAAAAGGTTCTTAAGCTGAAGATGAAGATAGCCGGGTCTTATTGTGACCGAGTAAATCGACATACAGAAGGATACTATGTTGCCGATAAGCGTTGCGACTGCTGCGCCCGTGACTCCGAGCTTCGGGAAAAACCATACGCCGTTAATCAAAAAATAGTTAAAGAAAATATTAACCGTGTTTGCGGTAAGGTTAGTTACCATCGAAATCTTGGCATTTCCGCAGCCTCTGTGAGCCGCATTAATGATTAGGCCGAAGGAGGTAAAGACAGTGCCGAGCATGGTTATTCTGAAATAGGGTATTGCAAGGCGAATGGTGTCATCCATAGCGCCCATAAACAGGAGCAACGGCTCACTTAGAAAATATGACGTAGTAAAGAGGATTACGCCTAAAATGAAGCAGATTGAAAGCGCCTGAGCAAGGGTTCTGTTCGCCGCTTCTCTGTTGTTTTCCCCGCGCCTTCTGCTGACAACGGCAGTAACGCCAATATTCAAAGCTACAAAAACAGAGTAAAAAATGTTCCTCGGCTGAGTTGTAAGACCGACAGCCGCAACAGCCTCATGACCGACTGTGCTTACCATCATGGTATCTATAAAGGATATCATGCTGATAAGCACAGTCTCGACTATTGAGGGCCACGCAATTCTGAAAAGCCTTGCGTAAGCCTCCTTTGCGCTGAGGCTTCTGCCTATCCATTGACCTTTTATAAGATAATGAGGGTCGTAAAGCCTTTTGAAGATAGTTTTAACAGACATTACAGTGAGCCTTTCATCATTTTCTGATTTTCATTGAAATATCGAATGCCTTGACCGAGTGGGTAATAGCGCCCATTGAAATTATATCCACGCCGGTCTCTGCAACGGCCTCTATATTGTCAAGGGTGACATTGCCTGAGGCCTCGGTTTTTGCTCTGCCGTCAATTAGCTTAACGGCTTCTCTCATTTCATCAAGGGACATATTGTCGAGCATGATTATGTCCGCTCCCGCTTCGAGGGCTTCCTTAACCTCACTCAGATTTCGGGTCTCAACCTCTATTGTTACGGTGTGACCGATATTAGCCCTTACCGTCTTTACGGTTTTTGTTATGCCGCCGCCGGCGTCGATGTGGTTATCCTTGAGCATAACAGCGTCGGAAAGATTATACCTGTGATTCTTGCCGCCGCCGCAGGTGACGGCATATTTCTGTATGGGTCTGAGTCCGGGCAGGGTCTTTCTCGTATCGGCTATTGTTGCATTTGTATGTGATACAGCCTCAACAGCAAGAGAAACAGCGGTTGCGATGCCGGACATATGCTGAAGTATATTAAGTGCTGTTCTCTCGCCACGAAGGAGCATGGCGGTTTTGCCTTCGATTGTGGCTATCTCCGTGCCTTTGCTGATTTTGTCGCCGTCTTTAAAGAATTTATTAATAACAACATCCTTGTCGAGCAGCTCAAATACTCTTAAAGCTATATCGATTCCTGCAAGAACGCCGTCAGCCTTAGAGACAAAATAAGCCGTGGATTTCATCTCGTCAGTAAAAATATAGGCGCTGGAAATATCAATATAGTTTATATCCTCATTCAGTGCGTTGAAGATAAGGTTGTCTATATAATGCTGCTGTAATATCATAGCTGATCAACCTCGCTTAGAATAATACTTGCGGCGGTGGCAAGGCTTAAAGCCTCAAGGTATTCCACCGTTTTTGCGAATTTAGCGCTTTTAAGCCGCCTTAGAATGTTCTCAATCTGCTGAAGTCCCGTTCTTATCTTGTCCGGATTCGGCAAAACGAAATACGACCTTTGCATAATCGACCTGATTTCGTCGGCAGTGCCTGCGGGCAAGGGAGCGCCGGAATAATCGACATTGAATTCGTGCTCGGTGACCTTCGGCGCACCGTTTTCCATAAACCGCTTAATATCCTGAGCGGCTCTGCGTGAGTAAACAAGCGCCTCAAGCAGTGAATTGCTCGCAAGCCTGTTTTTACCGTGAACGCCGGTGTTCGAGCACTCGCCGGCAGCATACAGGCGGGGAACGGTTGTCCTGGAGTCTAAGTCGACCTCGATACCGCCCATTAAATAGTGCTGGCAGGGGAATACGGGGATTAAATCCTTTGAAATATCTACGCCGTATCTTAAGCAGCCCGCATAGATGGCAGGGAAGCGCTCCTTTAAATAGGCTTCGGGCTTGTGTCTTATGTCAAGATAGAATTCGTTGCTGCCGGTACGCCTGCTTTCAAGAATGATTGACTTTGAAACAACATCTCTCGGTGCGAGTTCCAGCCTGTCATCGTGCCTGTGCATGAATCGCTCTAAATTGCAGTTAAGCAGGTATGCGCCCTCGCCTCTGACCGACTCGCTTATGAGGAAGCGTTCGCCTTCGCCGGAGCGGAAGGCTGTTGGGTGGAACTGAATAAAGCTCAGATCTTTTATTTTTGCTCCCAACTCATGAGCTATTCTGATTCCGTCGCCGGTAGCTGTCTTCGGATTTGTGGTGTACTGATATATCCTGCCTATGCCGCCTGTGCAGAGAATGCAATAGCTGCAGAATATGCTCTCATAAGAGCCGTTGATTAAAATATCGGCTCTGAAGCCGCTTTTTACCTGAGTCAGTGCGCACAGATATGAGTTATCCTTAAATTCTATGTTCTGCCTTTTTTCAACCTGAGCAATGAGGCCTCTGACCATTTCCGCTCCCGTGCTGTCCTTAAAGTGCAGTATCCTTCTTCTTGAATGGCCACCCTCTAAGGTCAAATCGATTTCGCCGTTTTCGTCCTTGTCGAAATTAACGCCCCACTCCATTAGACGGCGGACGTCATGCGGACCTTCTCTGACAAGGGTGTCGACCGCCTCAGTATCGTTATATCTCTGGCCCGCAATAAAAGTGTCCTCGGCGTGCTGTTCGTAGCTGTCGTCCTCAAAGGATAAAACAGCGGCAATCCCGCCTTGGGCGAGATTGCTGTTTGAAACCGTCTTGTCATATTTTGAAAGTAGCAATACATCTGTATTGTCATCAAACTGCAAAGCACCGTACATACCTGCGACGCCGCTGCCGACTATTAAAACATCATATATCCTTTTCTTTAATTGTCGTCCACTTTGCATAAAGCACACTCTTTCAATAGAAAATGTACCATTTATTTAAACAGCTTGATAAAGCTCTTACGCCAGTTAGAGATATAGGCCATAACCAGCTTGGTCAGCATAAGGTCATACATATAGAACAGCACATTCGCCGAAATTAAGATTAAAACCAGATAAGTCTTAGTCATCGTTTCGACAGGAAGCCTGAAAATATACACTATTATAACATAAGACAGTAAGATTGAAGAATTAAAAACAAGAAATTTTATTAAATACTCGAAAAAACCCTTTAATTTCTTCTCTAATACCGATTTGAGAATGGGGAAGTAGCCGAAGAACATTAAATACATTATAGCCGCTTCCTTGTCTGCCAATATGAACATTGAAATAATGCTTACAGAAATATAAACATACAAAGCCCACTTTTTGCCTATCTCAATAACAATGAGCATTAACAGCGCTCCGGAGAGAATAGGCAAAGTGTAGGTCAGAAATGGCAGAACCGAGGTCATAAGCATGAGGGCAAGAGAGAGCGCAGATATAATGCCCCCCAGTGCAATTTTAGAGTTTTGCTTCATTGCTTAAGCCTCCAGAAAATAAGTTTAGCAGCAGGGAATCAGATCGCCGCCCATACATTCGCAGCAGCAGTCAGCACAAATAAGCGTAGAGCATATGTCACAGGCATCGCAGGAGGAAGAGCTTGACTGTTTATAGGGTACATCCCTTGATGAGCTTAAATTTTCGTATGCTTCTTTATATTTCGGATTTTTGCGGTCTCTTTCATACGCTTCTTTGTAGGCTTTTTCCGCAGAGTCGTACCAGCCCATATAATAATAAGTCCTGCCCCTTAAATAATACCATTCTGCGTCTCTTGAATATTCGGGGATAGAATCGAGCAGTCTCTCGGCTTCGTAATATTTTTGCTCGTCAAGAAGAGTGTATACATTTGCATATGGGTTATTTGAAGTATATCCTCCGTAAGAGCTGTTATTGCCGTAGGAATATGACGATTTATCAGCACGCAGACGAATGATTTCGTCGTATGCCTGGTTTAATTCTTCGAGCTTTTTGCTTGCAATATCCGAAAGGGGAGGACCGGCGTTTTTATCCTCCTCAAATTTGCGGGCAAGGTATCTATACGCATTTTTCAAATCTTCTTCACTGGCATTTTCGGATATTCCCAATACCTCATAGGGATTTCGGTTCATTTGCTTTCCTCCTGTCGAACACTCTTGATATTTCAGAGTACAGGCCTTCGTATATTATGTTGTCCAGAACTGCCGTAAAACGCTTCTTTTCAATAGAATTGTATGTGTTCACCGCTTGATTTGCCGTCAGTACCAGATCGCCCTTAGCTTTTTGTCTTATTTCTTCAATTGAAACATCTTTAATCGAACAATAGGGGTTAAAATTGTTTCTTTTCATATCGTCCTCTAAATCGTCAAGAGCATCGATAAGATAGACAAAGCGGCCAATATTGTAGCCGAAGCGGGCTACAGCGATTTTCTGCGCTTCGTCATGGGTATTTGCCGATATCAGGGATGAAATGGCGGTTGCAGAGGAGTGTGCGGCCTTGTCGATTAACGAACAGTCCTTATTATCCGCTGCGTCCTTTTCATTTTCTGTCTGGCTGTCTATGGCATTTTCGATTATCGAAAAAACTTCCGGGTTGAGCCTCTTTGCCTTTTTGAATGCTGCATAGGAGAATGGCAGCATCAAGAGCGCTGCAACCTTGTTTTTAAAGCCCTTATCCGTTAAATTATCCTTTACTTTATAGTAGGACATTATCACGGTTGCATCTGCCGCATCCGAAAGCTCTTTGGACTCAACATTTGTGAAGTTGCACTTTTTGAACGGATTAAAGGGGCATCTGCCCTTTTTGAAGGAAAGCTCGGAATCGGATACGGACAGTTTAAAAAGAGCAAGAAAGGTTAAGTCATAGTTCAGAAATGCCCTCGAAAACACCGAATAACGCTTGCCGAGCACTCGGCACAGCGAGCAGTAAACCGCCCGATAGGCCTCGTAATCCTTAAATTTCAGCTCCGGCTTGTTTATCCGAACATATCCGAACAATCCGCTTCCTCCACATACCGTTTGCTTAATTGTATCATAAAAAACATAGATTCCATTGATATATTGTTAAGAAATAATTATGATTTGGGAACATTAAACACGCTTTGTGCGTAAATCACGCCGGACATGGCGTCCTTGCCGTAGAAGTCGGCGCCGATTTCCTTTGCGTATTCGTATGTCAGCACAGCACCGCCTACCATGATTTTGCAGTCGGGAGCCTTCTCTCTTAGCAGCTTAATAGTATCTGCCATGCTCTCGACCGTTGTGGTCATCAGTGCGCTTAGTCCCACAAGTTTAATTTCTTTGCTTATTACTTCGTCAATAATTCTCTCAGGGCTTACATCCTTGCCCAGATCAATGACATTGAAACCGTAGTTTTCGAGCATTACCTTTAAGATGTTCTTTCCGATGTCGTGAATGTCGCCCTTTACGGTGGCAATCAGGACAGGACCCTTGCCGCTGTCACCGGTGCCGCTTTGCAGGCTTTCCTTGATTGCCTTAAAGGCAGACTTTGCGGCCTCGGCTGATTTCATAAGCTGAGGCAGGAAGATTTTCTTTGCCTCAAAGGACTTGCCCACATAGTCGAGTGCCTTGACAAGAATATTATCGACAATATGCTCTGATTTGTGAGTGACAAGCATTTCTTTTGTAAGATTGTATGCAGAATCTGCGGCTCCGTTTACGATAGCCTTAAAGAGCGGGTCTGATACGGTCTGACTGTCTGTATCCGTCAGCACTGTATCAGCTTTTGCAGAATTGCCGTACTCGATTTTCCTGTCGCTGAGTCTCTCAATATAGCCTTCGCAATGCTCGTCAAGCCCCGCCAGGGCAAGATATGAATAATAGGTATCCATCATAATCGTGCTTGAGGGGTTTACGATTGCAAGGTCAAGCCCCGCCGACAGGGCAGACGCAAAGAAGGTAGAGGTAATTACCTCCCGGTTCGGCAGACCGAAAGAGATGTTTGACACGCCTAATGACACCTTTGCATTAAGCTCTTTCTTAATTAATTTAATTGCCTGCAAAGTTGTTATAGCGGCGTTACTGTCTGAGCTGACTGCCATTGCGAGAGGGTCAAATATAATGTCACTCAGCGGTATACCGTAGCTCTCGGCGCATTTTGCGATTCTCTTTGCGATTTCAAGGCGGCCTTCGGCTGTTTCGGGAATACCGTTGTCGTCCAATGTCAGGGCAATGACAACTCCGCCGTATTTTGAAACAAGAGGGAATATGCCGTGCATAGACTCCTCAGAGCCGTTGACGGAATTAACTAAAGGCTTGCCGTTATAATACCTCATCGCCTTTTCCATTACGGACGGATTTGAGGTATCAATCTGAAGGGGGAGGGGGTTCGACGCCTGCAGAGCCTTTATGGCAAGCAGCATCATTTCCTCCTCATCAATTCCGGGCATGCCCACATTTACATCGAGTATATGCGCTCCGTTTTCTTTCTGCGTGATTCCTTCGGAAACGATATAATCAAGATTTTTATCCTTTAAAGCCTGCTTTAAAAGCTTTTTGCCTGTCGGATTGATTCTCTCACCGATAATCAGGTGAGTGTCGTTTATTTCCCGGGCAATGGCGAAGGAAGAAACGACCGTTCTGTACCTGTTCTTTATTTCCTTTGGCTTGATACCTTCACAGGCTTTGACTAGGGCTGCAATATAGTCGGGCGTAGTGCCGCAGCAGCCTCCGAGGATTCTGACGCCCTCTTTAAAAAACTCAGCCTGATATTTCGCAAATTCCTCAGGCGAAATTGTGTATTTGAGTCTGCCGCCTTCGGTTACGGGCATACCCGCATTGGGCTGAATAATAATCGGGGTAGTGGAAAAATTAACGAATTCGGGCAGCAGATTCTTTACAACATCGGGACCGAAGCCGCAATTTATTCCTAAAGCGTCCACCTTCAAGCCTTCGAGTAAGGCAATACCCGCCTTTATGTCACCGCCGGTGAGCAGTCTGCCGTCCTTATCAAAGGAGAATGTGGCGATTACGGGCAGACTTGCACCTTCCTTTGCGCCGAGTACCGCAGCCTTCATCTCGTAAGTGTCGGTCATGGTTTCAATGATGATTAGGTCTGCGCCTGCTTTTTCAGCAATCGAAGCGGCCTCAGTGTACGAAGCAACCGCATCCTCGAATTTAAGCTCTCCCATGGGCTCAAGCAGCTTTCCGGTTGGCCCCATGCCGAATGCAACGAGGGCATTTTTTCCGTTCATTTTTACAGCCGTCTTTGCGTTGTTAATTCCGGAGATGATTACCTCTTCAAGAGTATATTTATCAGAATTAAACTTAATTGAGTTTGCGCCGAAGGTATTTGTCGTAACAATATCAGAGCCGGCATTCAGATAGCTTAAATGAATGTCGGTTAAGGCTTCAGCGGCGGTAATATTCAGCGTTTCGGGCGATTCCTCGGCGGTAATTCCCTTTGCAATAAGAAGTGAGCCGAGGCCGCCGTCAAAAAAGATAACATTCTTATTCAGCTTATCGAAAAGATTCATATGAAAACTCCTAAAGATTAATCTTTGATAATGCTTGAAATGCTTCGCATTATCTCGGCGGCAATATCGGGCTTGTTCATGGTATAAATGTGAATTCCCTTAACTCCGTTTGCAATAAGGTCAACAATCTGATTGACCGCATAGGCTATGCCAGCCTGTTTCATGGCCTCGGGCTTTTCGGCAAATTTGTCGAGAATGCTGTTTAGTTCGGAATTCAATGAAGCGCCCGAGAGCTTGGTTATGCGCTTAATCTGCTTTGCATTTGTGACGGGCATGATGCCTGCCATAACGGGAATTTCAATACCCTTTTTAAGCAGATTATAAAGAAAGCCGTACAGAACGCTGTTGTCAAAGAAAAGCTGTGTGATAAGAAAATCACAGCCGCAGTCGACCTTCTGCTTTAAATGCTCGATGTCCTCGTTTTTACAGCTGCTTTCCGGATGTCCCTCAGGATAGCAGGCCGCACCGATGCAGAAATTCCCGGCCTTTTTCAGCTCCTCAACAAGCTGATAGGCATATTTATAGCTGCCGGGGTTAGGGAAGTCCGAATCGGCGGGTATGTCGCCTCTCAGTGCAAGGACATTATTAATATTCTGCGCCTTCAGCTCCTCAATGGTCTTAGCGATTTCGTCCTTAGTTGACGAAACGCAGCTTAAGTGTGAAAGGGCGGTTGTGTTAAGCTCATTTTGGACATAAGAGGCAATTTTCACGGTGTTTGCGGAGGTGCCGCCGCCCGCACCGTATGTAACGCTTATATAGTCAGGCATATATTTAGAAAGCTCCTTAGCGGTGTCCATTACAGGCTCTAAAGGAGCTTGAGGCTTCGGCGGAAATATCTCAAATGATACGGTGATTTCCTTTGATTTGATGATGTCAGAAATATAATTCATTACGTTCACCTGAAAAATTCAAAATTATACAAAGAAATGTATGATTTGTAAAATTAATACAAAAATTATAGCACAGTATTTCCCGAAAATCAAACAAAGCAGGCGTTTATATCGATTTCTTTTTAGCTTTGACTTGATATATTCAGTCATATGA
>JAAYOZ010000092.1 GCA_012520115.1 Clostridiales bacterium
CAGCACAAGCGAATGTTCCGTTAAATAGTGAAGTATCTCCATTATAAACCTCCTCAGCGGATTTCCGTAAAGGAAAGAAGCAGCGGCAGGCTATTTGATGAACAGCGAAATCAATGCTCCCGTCAGAGAGCCTGTCGCCGCACCTATTATGCCGCTTACTATCTTGTCAAAGAACTTTACGGGTCTTTTCTCCAGAGCTTCTATTCTTTTGCCGTGGTCTTCCTGCGTCTTGTGATGATTTTTAAGCATTTCGCCTATCTGAATCGAAAGCTTTTCGATTTCGCACTGCCTTTTATACAGCTCGTCAATGTCCCTCTCGTTTCTTTCAAAGCGTGCCTCAATACCTCGTCTGCTTTCATCCCACAGCTTTTCCGATATTTCCATTAATCCACCTCATTTGAAGCACAGCTAACTCAGACCCTGTGATTGCCGCATTATCAGCCTTGCATCGGCAGCGTCAACCTTGCCGTCGGAGTTCACATCAGCAGAGTATTGTTCGGGGGCGGTCAGCTTAATGAGCCTTGCGCTGTGGCGCAATACTGCTCTTGCATCGGCGGGAGTGACCTTGCCGTCGCCGTCAACATCGTATTTTTCGAGATAGGTTATGAAGGGACATTTGCCCCATACCGTAAAGCCGCTGCCGGAAAGCTTTGATATCACGACTCCGTAGTCAAAGCCCTTGGCCTCTACCACCCTGCCGTCTCCTATATATACTCCCGTGTGCCCCTTTTTAAAGACAAGCAGGCCCTTAATTTCGGGCATGGTATTAATGTCGCCCTTCTCGGTACAGCGCAGGTACATAGCATCGGCACTGACATCCTGAGCCGGGTCATATATGATTTTGCCTCCCTGCTCCCATACATAGCCCTTTATCAGACCCACGCAGTCAAAGACCTGACGTCCGAAATGACTGCGCATTTTTTTAAGCCTGCTGTCAGCGTAATGCTTCGGGTACTGCGCCTTTTTCTGCTGCAGCAGGGACTCAGAGGCTGTCTGTCCGAAGGTGCCGTACCAATACGGACAACCTGCCTTCTCCTTGCACCATGCTGCTAATTCTATATTATTCTTAAACATGCGTCTTGTTCCTTTCAAAGAATAAATTGCAAAAACAGCCGCCGTCAGCTTACAGGTATTAATTCAATATCAATCTTCACAGCCTCGTCGTTCTCATCCCTGACAATGTCCGCAGTAAAGCCGTAAAGCCTTGAGTTCTCCTTGTCAAAGAACAGAAGCCCCGGCTTTTTTACGATAAAATCCGCAAAGGTGGGCGGGTAGTATTCGCTTGCCTCGCTGTCGCAGATTACCTCGTCCCAGCCCCATGCCGTATAGACGTAAAGGGTCTTTGCGGCGGCGTCATAGGCCATATCTCCGAGGTTGCCCTCAATGTCCGGCCAGCCGCTTACAGCAGTGAACTTTACAATGTCCTTGTATGTCCAGTAGTCCTTATAGTGCTGCATGAGCGGGTCCCCGTTATATGTGAGGTTATAGGGCGGGGTGGCGGAAGCGGTTATTTTCAGAAGGGTATTGAGGTTCGGCGGCTCATAGATTAACTCCAGCAGACCGAAGTCCCCTGCGCACCAGTAAAGCTGGTCGTAGTACGGGCCGATATACAGCTTGTCGGTCATCGGCTCATAGGGGCCGAGCCATTCGCCGCCCTGACGGCGATACAGCTTGTTTTCTGACAGCTGATAGCAATAGCTGTCCTCCGGCGCTTCTGAAGGCAGCTCATAGCCTATGTGCGAAAGGGGGAGCAGTTCCCTTTTTTCGACTGGTACCGCATCTATAAGCGGCAGCTGACTCTTATTCAGCTTTCCGCCGTTGTCAAGGGTCGCAACGCCGCCGGGCTGACCGGGCTTCAGGGCGTTTATGCTGCTGTCCAGAGTGCTGAAATTCGAGTTTATGTCATTTATGTTCTGAAGCGGCTCGGTTCCGAGCCTTATCTGCTTTATCATCTCAACATCCTACTCCTTAATTAATGAATCCTGTCCTCGGACAGAGAAAAGACAAGCCGTCCCTCAAATGGCACATGGGACAGAACCACCACATCGCCGTCTGCTTCCCTGTAATAAGCGCAGGTGACTCCCTTATAGCCTTCTTCGTCTGCGGCCTCGGACAAAACGAGCGCCGCCTTTTCGCCGAGCTTGTGCTCGCTTGCGGGCGTAGTGCACCTGTAAATGTTGTCCCTGAATGTCCAGCTTGAGGGATTGACAGCCTTTTCGTACCTGAAAATGCCCTTGCCGATGCTGCCCAGCAGCTCGATAAGCTCCTCAAAGGCAACGCCGGAGCCTTCCCCGTAAATGGCCGCCGCATCGGGGGAGGGGACGAACTTGAGAATAATCTTTATGGGCTTTGCCTTTTTCACAAGCTCATAGCCGTCAAACTCCACGATGTTGAAGGTGCATTCGCAGAGAAGCTGTGAGCTTATTTCGGACGGAATCGGGAAGCGAATCTTGCCGAAGATGTCCTCTTCGAGATAATGGCTTCTCACTGTTCTGCCCGACCTGTTCTGATACTCCACATAAAACTTTAAGCCCGTAGTATTAAAGCTCTCATCGGGAATAAAGACAAGGCAGGCGGCGTTGTGCTCACCGGCAAAGCCGGCGTTTTCGACGGTAATGGGGCTTTGCAGCCCGTCGCTTATTTCAATTTCTATATCTCTCATTAACATATTAAAACCTCACAATTCAGCTTCGGTCATAGTAACTGCTAAGTAAATCCGCAGTTTCGAGCAAATCACGCCTTGCGGAATACAAAACGGCAAGAGCCCTTGAGCAGACAAGCAGCTCATCCCTGTTGCGGCTCTTTAAAGCTTCTCGTTTTCGCTCGTTGTACTTGTTTATAATCCGAGTCTGCAGCCTTGCGCTCTCTATGTATTCGCCCGCAAGGGCAGCAAGTGACTTTGTGCTCAAGTTTTCTCAGCCCTTTCGGTGGGATTTTTGTTGTCAGGCCTTCGGCAGATGAAAAGCTGTGCGTTTCTGGCGATTTCCGAGGCGTTTTCGGTAATCTCCGGGCAGTCCGTCAGGTCAAGACTGTAAAGCACGGCATATTTCAGTGCGTTGAAGAGCCTAAGCTTTGCTCTGTCAAGGGTTTTTGTTATCGTTGCGCTGCTGACGCCTAAGTAACGGGCGGCTTCGCTGACCTTCAGACCCTTGAACCAGAAAAGCTCTACGGCCTTTCTTTCCGCCTCGGTCAGCTCGTCACGAATGGCGATGCTGATAAGCTCCGTGAGATTCAGACGCCGCTTGCCGAGGCCTGAGCAGTCCTCCTCGATTTTTCTGAGAGCCTCAAGCTGCGAATCGTCGGCAATCAGCTCGCAGTTTATGTGAATGTTCTTATGCTTCATTTTTCTCATCCTCTCTGTTTCTCCGTAAGGATGTTGTCCAAGATTAAAAAGGCAGCGTCCAGAGCGGGCAGAGGGAAAGACCCGCCCTGAAATCGTGAAGGGGCAAAAAGGATAAAAATAAAAGACCCACATAAGCTAAACGCAAATGTAAGCTATAAAAACTGTGAAAAAGGGCAGGGATATACGGGAGTTCTTATTTAACGGGGCTTATAACGAGTGGAAATCGGGGCGAATTGTCACACCCCAAACGGGGCAAAAAGGCAAACGGGGTACAGCGCATACACTCAAACGGGGCAAAGTAAAGTGTATGTCACACGGGGCAAAGGGTAAGCCTGAAACACAGGGCAGGGCGAACAAGGGGCTTATTGTCCGCCGCCCGCACCCGTTCGGCGTTCGTGCACCCCCCCAGCCCGCCCGCTGCAAGGGTAGGTTAACACCTCAACCGGGGCAAGGCGAACACGGGGTTTTGTATCTGTTCCCCTCCCACCAACGGAGGGGAAACCCCCGCCCGCCGGCGTGCGGTACAATTTCCGCCCGCCCACGCTGGATAGGCAACACGCTTAAATCGGGGCAAGGCGACCACAGGGCTTTGTTGCCGCCCGCACCCGTTCGGCGTTCGTGCACCCCCCGCCCGCCGCACGGGGCGACGCTTTATACAGGTTGAGGGCAAGAGGGGCAGCCCGGCTTCTGAGCGGAAGAAATCAACGGGGCTATTGATTTCGGCTTTAAGCGTGAAGGCTAATCCTCCCCACTTTTGGTTTTCCTGTTCGGGGATTCGCCGCACAAACAGAACATTTGTTCGGTTCTGATTACATTGTATCGGCGGGAATGGTGCTTGTCAATATAAATAATGGCTGTTTATACTGAAATTCCCGTTTATTTTCCATTTAAGTCCTTTGAATGGGACTTCCGCAGGCACGGACTTTTTTTCTCAGCTTCCACAAAATTCTTGCCTTAGCAGAGCGGTCAATGTATACTCAGTTTAATGACAGCAAATGACGAAACGGAGGATAAACATGGACTTCCCAACTGTTTTTATAGGCGCTACAAGAGAATGGGGCGGCTTTGACAATCACATTCCCGCACCCTGCATCCGCAAGGCTTTTACCCTCGAAAAAATGCCCGAAAAGCCTGAGCTGCTCATCTGCGGACTCGGCTATTACCGTGTATTTGTCAACGGCAGAGAAATCACAAAGGGCCCCCTTGCGCCCTACACCTCAAACCCCGACAGCTATACATATTTCGATAAGTATGATTTAACTGATTTGCTTCAGGTCGGCGAAAACGTAATCGGCGTCATTCTCGGCAACGGCATGACAAACGGCTTCGACGGCTATGTCTGGGATTTTGATACCGCAAAGCACAGGGGAGCGCCGAGGGTCCCCCTTTCTATTACTGACACCGCAAAGGAGGAAGATAATGTTCTTCTGACCTCCGACACCTCATTTAAAACCCACCCCTCGCCGATTCTGTTTGACTCCCTTCGCTGCGGCGAGATTTACGACGCAAGGCTTGAAATCGACTCATGGTGTGATGTAGGATTTGACGACAGCTCATGGGACAATTGCATTATCTCCGAGGTTCCCAGAGGCAAGGCTAAAGTGTGCGAGTGCGAGCCTATTGTAGTAAGCCGTGAATTAAAGCCCGTTTCCGTCGTGAAGCACAAGGACGGCTGGCTATATGACTTCGGAGTAAACTATGCGGGCGTAACAAGGATAAAAATCAGGGGCGAAAGCGGTCAGACCATAACAGTCGACCACGGTGACTGGATACACAGAGGCGAGTTCGACACCTCCAACTATCATAAATTCTACCCTGAGGGCTATTCACAGAAGACAGTCTATACCCTCAAAGGCGGCGAAACGGAAGTACATGTCCCCTCCTTTACATACTACGGCTTCAGATACGCCTATGTAACGGGCATCACCGAGGAGCAGGCCACAGAGGAGCTGCTGACCTACCTTGTAATGCACACGGATTTGAAGGAAAACGGCGACTTTGAATGCTCGGATGAAATAATCAACGCCCTTCAGAAAATGGTCAGAGTCTCCGACCTTGCAAACTTCTATTATTTTCCCACGGACTGCCCCCATAGGGAAAAGAACGGCTGGACCGGCGATGCGGCAGTCTCCGCAGAGCATATGCTGCTTAACCTCACCCCCGAAAATGCTTACCGTGAGTGGCTTTTCAATATCCGTGACACCCAGACTGAAACAGGCAAGCTGCCGGGCATAATCCCCACAGGCGGCTGGGGCTATAAGTGGGGCAACGGCCCCTGCTGGGACCAGGTTATGACAATGCTGCCCTACATGGTCTATAAGTACAGAGGTACGACAAAGATTCTTAAAGAGAACGCAACCTCCATAATGAGATATATCAACTACCTTGATGAGCACCTGAATGAAAGAGGTCTTATTGACTTCGGTCTGGGCGACTGGGTACATGCAAACCGCCACGCCGACAAGCCCATAGCCCCCGTTGAGGTCACAAACAGCATAGTCTCCATGAATATCGCCGCCATGGCGGAGCATATATTCAAGGTCTTAGGCAAGGAGCTGCAGATGCAGTTTGCAAGAGCCTTTAAGGATAAAATCAGGAGGAATATAAGGAAGCACCTTATTAACTTCGCCACAATGACCGTAGCAGGACGCTGCCAGACCTCACAGGCACTTGCAATCTATTACGGGGTCTTTGAGGAGGGCGAAAGAGCGAAAGCCCTCGAAGTCCTGCTTAAGCTCATAGAGGAAAAGGACTATCACATAGACGCAGGAATGCTCGGTCTTCGGGTCATCTTCCATGTTCTTTCCGACGCAGGCTATGCGGATATTGCCTTTAAGATGATAGTCAGAAAGGACCCGCCTTCCTACGGCCACTGGGTCGCACAGGGCTTTACCTCCCTGCCCGAGGAGTTCAGGATGGACTACACGGACTTTGCAACCTCATACAATCACCACTTCCTCGGAGATATAAGCAACTGGTTCATTCAGGCAATAGGCGGCATCAAACTGAACCCGAATGCTGACGATGTAAACTGCGTCAGGATTTCACCTGAATTCATAACAGACCTTCGGTGGGCTAAGGCCTGGCATAACGCACCTTTAGGCAAAATCGAAGTCAGCTGGAGGCGTGACGGCGAGAAGGTTCTCCTCAGCGTCAACGTACCCGAAGGTATGAAGGGCGAGATAGTCCTGCCCGCAGGCTACACAGACGAAGACGGCTACAGCCTGCTGCCCCTTGTGTCCGTAACCGACCTCGTCTGCATAAAAGCATAAAATAACAATGCCCCCTCCGCTCTCGGAGGGGGTCTTTTTGTCCTGACAAAAATCAAAGGGTGCTTAAAGCACCCTTTTTTCAGTTCTTCACAAAGTACTGTTCGTACCAGATGATGAAGGAATATATGGTCCATATCTTCTTCATGTTCTTAGCTCTGCCGGCCTTATGGTCATTAAGCAGCTTCATTATATAGTCCACATCAAAGAATTCCCTTGCTATGTCGCTTTCAAAGCTCGCCTTGACCCTGTTGTAGAACTTATCCTGCCTGAGCCAGTCGTTTAAGGGAGTGGCAAAGCCCTTTTTCCTCATGCCGGAGGTCTTTTCGGGCAGCT
Organism: Clostridiales bacterium; assembly: GCA_012520115.1. Classification (GTDB taxonomy): domain Bacteria; phylum Bacillota; class Clostridia; order Oscillospirales; family Acutalibacteraceae; genus DTU053. The sequence goes on from JAAYOZ010000092.1 coordinate 6,949, forward strand.
GCCTTGCGGCGGCACGGCGAAGCACTATTTTCGTGTTGCTCTTTGAAACCCTGTATTTCGAGGGAATAGACAGCGCAACTTTCAGCACCTCTTTGTCAAGGAAGGGAACACGCAGCTCCAGCGAGCTTGCCATGCTCATACGGTCGGCCTTGACAAGTATGTCGTGCACCATCCAGACCCTTATGTCCGCATACTGCATCTTAGTAATGTCGTCAAGACCCTTCGCCTTGTCAAAATAGGGCTTTGTAAAGGCTGCGGGGTTCGGCGCATTGGATTTATGCTTCAACACATGCTCACGCTCAATATAGTCAAAGACGTAGTTGTTTCTGATATACCTCTCCTCAATGTCCTGTGCGCCCCTTACAAGGAAGCGCCTGCCGTGAACACTTCTCGGAAGCGCCCTTGCCGCCAATGCGGCGACCTTCCTTATGGGCTTCGGTATCTTTCTGTAATTCTCAAAATCAAGAGGCTCCACATAATAGTGATAGCCGCCGAAAAGCTCGTCTGCACCCTCGCCCGAAAGCACCACCTTGACATGCTCTGCGGCGCAGCGGGCAAGGAAGAAAAGCGGCAGCGCCGACGGATTCGGCAGCGGCTCGTCCATGTAGTACTGCACCGTGGGGGCTATGTCAAAATACTCGTCAGCGGTGATTTTCTTAGCGTAATTTGCTACGCCGACGGTCTTTGCAAACTCCTCGGCAAAGGGCAGCTCGCTGTACTGCTCCTCAGCAAAGCCGACAGAGAAGGTCTTAACGCTGTTGTTGCGCTTTGCCACCTCAGCCACAACATAGCTGGAGTCCACGCCGCCGGAAAGGAAGCAGCCCACCTCGACATCGCTGACCCCGTGGGCGTCAACAGAGCCGGAGAAGGTCTCGGCAATCAGGTTCTCAAAATACTCAATGCTCTTTGAGTCGTCAATGTCGTATTTCATCTCGAAATAGCTGTTTATCTCCAGCTTGCCGTCACGAAGAATAAAATATGAGGCAGGCGGCAGCTTGAATACATTCTTAAACATTGTCTGCTCCGAGGGTATGTACTCAAAGCAGAGGTATTCGGGAAGTCTTTCCTTGTTAAACTCCTTTTTGAATGAGGGGTGGGGCAGGAAGGCCTTGATTTCCGATGCGAAAAGGAAGGTATCCCCGTTTTTGTAATAGAAAAAGGGCTTGATGCCGAAGATATCCCTTGCGCCGAACAGGGTGTTTGTCTGCTTATCCCATATAACAAAGGCAAACATGCCACGAAGCTTATCGAACAGCTTAGTGCCGTACTCCTCATAGCCGTGGAGAAGTACCTCAGAATCCGACTTGGTCTTAAAAATATGACCCCTTTCGATAAGCTCAGTTCTGATGGTCTGATAGTTATAAATCTCACCGTTAAAGACAAGCACCATCGTGCCGTCCTCGTTAAAAATGGGCTGAGCGCCGCCCTGAAGGTCTATAATGCTAAGTCTCCTGAAGCCAATCGAAACGCCCTCGTCAACATAGTAATTGTCATCGTCAGGGCCTCTATGAGTGATTTTATCCGCCATTTGACGAACACTCTGCTTATTCAGCTCGATGTCGCTCGTATCATTCAGAAAGCCCACAAAACCGCACATATTAATCTCCTTAAAAGGGCAAAGCCCTGTTTGTTTTCAAATTGTCACAGCCAGTTCCTTGCCGCAAAGCTCAATGCTCCTCTTTGCAAGGACCTCCATCGAATCGATAATGTCCGGCCGTGTGATGTTAAAGTCATGCTTTATGACCGAAAGCTCAGTGCAGCCCAGCACTATTGCGTCGCAGCCGTCGTTTTTCGTGGTATCGATAATGCTCATAAACAGCTCAAAATCAACCTTCTTGCCCGCCTTGACCTGATTGTAGATGATGTGCATCAAGGCCTGCTCGTCCTGAATGGAGGGGACTACGGGGACTATGTCCCTGCTCTCGCAGGCACGCTGGTATGACCTTGCGGAGATAGTACCCTTCGTTGCAAGTATGCCGAGCTTTTTAAGAGAGGGCACATTTTTCAAAGCGTACTCCACCGTCTCCTCTATGATGTTCACAAGGGGGATATTGACCTGCTTTTGAATCTGCTCATAAAAATAATGAGCCGTGTTGCAGGGGATTACAATGAAATCCGCACCCATTCTCTCGAGCATCTTAGCATCCTCAGACATTACGGGCAGGGGGTTCGGCTTTGTATTGTCGAGAATATACTCCGTCCTGTCGGGGATGGAGGAGTGATTCAGAATTATTGATGAAATGTGGTTCTGGTCGCAGTCAGCCTTGGTCATTTCCACAAGCAGCTTTGCAAAATAGACTGTCGCCAGGGGGCCGACTCCGCCGAGAACGCCTAAAATCTTTTCTTTCATATCCGGTCATCCTTTACGATAATCCGAGAGCAGAATCAGAAGTACATATTAAACTTCCTGTACTGATTGTATAGCGCCGCATAGACATAGAAATCTCTTACGGGGTTTCTGTCAACCGGGTAAATGAGCGGGTAGGAGACCTTGTTCTCCTTAAAGAGCCGAAGCGCCCTCTCCCTTTGCTCTTTGTCCGCCACATACTTCTTTATAACGCCCTTGGGTACAACGGTGTAAAGATGCTCGTTGTCCGCAATTGTATAGTCAAGCTCCTTGCCGTAGACAAGGTCGTCAACAATCCACTTTACCGTGTTGTAGCCGCTGCCGGTCACATAGAAGTTGCTCCTGCCGAGGCGTACATTAATCTCAAAAAATCTGTAGGTATTGTCACGGGGGTCGTACTTTATGTCAAAGTTGGAAAAGCCCGTATAGCCCACATGCTCTAAGAACTTCGTGGCCTGCCTTACGATTTCGTCGTTTCTCTCGTTGATTATGACTACGTGATTGCCTATTGCGCTGGGGGTATGGTCCTCAAGCAGAACATGGCCGAGAGCGGCAAAGCGCACCTTGCCGTTTCTGTCCGAATAGCAGGTCAGCACCCGCATATTCGTATCAGCGCCGGGGATGTAGTCCTGAATTAAGAATTTATAGTCATAGCTTGTCTGCTCAAGCCTGTCCAGCATTGTGCGAAGGCTCTGCTCGTCCTGAAAGCGGAAAACCTTCTTCTTGCCCTCAAACTTTGCATAGTGATAGAGGGCGGAGTTAGCGGGCTTTGCAATGACAGGGTAGGGGAAGTCGAATTTAAGGTCGTTCTCCTGTCGGCAGTTATATACATAGGTCTTGGGGTAGGGTATACCCAGCTCCTCGCAGATGGCATAGAACTTGTCCTTTAAGACAATGCGGTTTAAAAGGGACTCGTCGATATAGGGGATGATGTAATAGGGCTTTAATACTTCCTTGTTCTCGATAAGGATACGCACATACCAGTCGCCGCAGCCCAGAACAATGAGCTTCTTCTTGCCCTCGAACTCTTTTCCCACCTTAATGAGCGTGTCAATAAGAACCTCTTCTTTTTCAAGGCCTTCTATAACTCTGTTCTCGATAATACTGCTGCGGGCAATGAACTCCGATTTGAGCATGCTCAGCACAAGGGACTTTATGCCGTACTCCTGATGAAAGCTCCTTGCGTGGCTGTATGCGGTTATATCTGCGCCCAATATTACAGGCAGAAATTCGGTTTCGTTAAACTTCATACAAAGGCCTCTTTTCTGATGACAGGTCTATAAAAATTATTCACTCATTTTTGCCGATTGATTCGGTAAAATAGGTAAAATAAGCCTTAGAATAATACTCTGTAAATTATATTGCTACGGCGGCTTAAAGTCAACAAAACTGCGGATAAAAATGAGAAAGTTTAACAGTCTGCAAATAAAAAAGCCGGCAGTTAAGCTGCCGGCTTTGATTTAATGATTACCAGGCAAAATCGCTGAAGTTCAGTACATATCTTACCATTCCGTTTCCGCTGTAAAGGGTCGTGACAATGCCGAAAATGTTGAGCGTTGCCTTGACCGCTATGTTGATTGTCATGTTCTGCTCTAAAGAGAGCATCCTGCCCGAGCTGATTTCAACCTTGCATTTAAGATAGCTGTTTGTGTAATTGGTCTCGAAGGAGAGTATGTCCCTGCCGGGGGTTGCGGCGTGCTTTGCGGCGGCGTCCTCTATGGCGGACTTTCTTACGGGGGACATTATCCTGCCGAATTCGCCTGAGGCCGGCTCAGGATTGCTTATGTCGTGGAAGTAAATAGTCAGCTCGTATGTATCGCCCGTTTTCACGCACTGGGCGGCGCTTATTATGTCCGTGCCGGAAATGCCGCAGCCGTAGCTCTCGCCGAAAATGGGGAAGTATGTCTTAACGCCGGAGCTGTTGCCCTTAGGGATTATGGCCATAGGGCTTTCAAAAACGCTGCTGCCGTCGGCCAGAATATCGCCCATAATGCCGTCCATTATGCTCTTTATGACCTCAGATCTGCCGCTGTCAGTCCTGACCTCCACCAGATTTTTGTCGGCCACACGCTTAAAGCCGGGCAGCTCGGTCTTGACCTTGTTTGCGGCCTGGGTGTAAATCCGCAGAATATCACTTGTCGACATTTCAATCTGAACCGGCGAGGTGTCCTCCACTGTCGTCTGCTCGGTGTGCGTCTCGGAGGAGTTTTCCTTGGCCTTTTCGGACATGCGGTAATAGGAGTCAACGCTGCCGTTATTGCAGGAGCTTAACAGCAGCATAAGGATAAGCACAAGTGCCGCAGCTTTATGCCTTGAATTAGTAAAAATTTTCATATTCATCACCACAAAAGCTTATTTCGCATTTTAAGCCGGGTTGCTATAAGTTTAGACCGATGCAAAAGAAAATAATGTCGCTTACTCAGGGCGGGGCTGATTTTCCTGTCTTCTCCTGTCCAGCACAAAGCTCTTGAAAAGTGTCCAGCCGGCGAAAACGGGGATAAGGCAGATGACAACGAGGATAATTATGTGCATGGGGATTTTCTCAAAAATCGCATCGCCGAGTATTGTAAATGCTATGACCCGTGGGGCAAGACCCGCCACGGACAGCAGAAGGTATTTAAGGAAATTCGCCTTTGAAGCACCGTAAAAAAGGCTTACGAAGTCAATGGGGAAGACGGGCAGAAAGCGTATGCCCAGAAGCAGCAGAGGCTTGTTCTGAAGCTCCATTTCGAGAAGCTTGCGGGTCTTTTTACGCTTGCTGAGGAGCTTTTCCACATAGGCTCCGCCGAGAAAGAGGCCGAGGAGGTAAGTGGCCGTCACCTCAAGCACGATGCCCAGAAGATTTATGATAACCGCATCAATCGGCGAAAGGGCGGCGCCCACCGCAACATAGATTAAAGATGCGGGCAATATAAACAAAACTGCCTTTACGAAGAAGATTATAAGCACTACCGGGGCCGCCGAATATATGCTGCCCGCCTTTGCCACAATGCCCTCAACATCCACATTACGAAGGTCGTTGTAATTGAAAATTGCGATAAAGAAAAGGGTCATGGCAACAGCGGCTTTAATAAGCGCCACTGCGGTGTCTTTCTGATTTTGCGTCACTTATTCACATCCTATTTTATCTACGATTGTGAGAAGCCGTATGCCGGCATTTATTATACCCAAAGCAGCCCGATTGATAATTACCCCAATCAGACCGCCGAAAACCTGATAACATTATAACATAAGCAGAGTGTTTGTGAAAGTTTATTTAGAAAACAGCATATTCTTTTTTCACAAAGCCCACCCCCCCCAGCCAAAGGAAAGCGAAAAGCAACCCCTCCGCTGTTTCTCCCCGCACCACGCCCCAACCCCGA
>JAAYOZ010000093.1 GCA_012520115.1 Clostridiales bacterium
CCCCCGCCCGTGGGAGAGGTACTCCCGCCCCGCCATTCCCGCAACGGCACTCCCCGCCGCCGCCCGCACCCGCACCCTGCGACCCGCACCCCCCGCCGCCTGCGCCCCGACCCGATGTTCGCCACACCGTGCTTGCAGGCGAGGGGAGCGGGCAACTTGCCTGCCGCCCTTCACCCCGTCTCACCTGCGTCTTGCGCCCCGCCTTCACCCTGCGACCCGCGCCCCCCGCCGGCTCGTCATATCCCGCTGCGCTTCAGGGGACATATTGTCTTTAGGCGCACAAAGCGATATGAAAATAAAACCAAATTCTGCACCGGGCCCTGCAAAATGATGAATTTTACACCCTCATTTTGGTCAAGCTGAACAAACCGAAATTGTCAGAAGTTATGTTAATGGACAAATTGCCCCGTATTGTCGCTTGAAATCTTGTCCCAATCCTTTATAATTAAAGTGGATATAAGTCTAAAGAATTATGGAGAGATATGCTCTTTTAACAAATCTTAATAAATGGGTACGAAGGAGTGAATGTTTCATGAAGCGTTCCACTAAAATTTTGAGCGCCCTTCTGGCTGCGTTGATGCTTATTTCCTCCGCAGCGGTTGGAATCGTCGGGGCAGCTCAGGAGACCGGGCTTTCTGAAAAATATGATGAGCTTGCTGAATTGCTTTCAAATGAATATGTAAGGGATACTTCCAACTATTCCGTAACCAACTATACGGATGAGGACGACCTTATTCCCAACGGCGGATATAAGGTTTATTCCACCGTTACCGCAAGGGACAACCTTAACGGTGACATCACTCTTGCCGCTCAGAAATTTTATGAGATAGCTAATCTTATAAAGAGCACGGAATACGGTGTGGGCAGCTACAACGCCGTAATGATTGCCAATGAGATAAAGCAGGAGCTTGCCTTGAGAATGGGCGACACAATTACGGTAATGGAGCCTTACAGGGAGGAGATTCCCGTTCAGAAGGAGGTTTCCGTTGTTGTCGAGGACCCGAACAACCCCGGTACATACATCCAGACCACCGAGGTCAGGACAGTAATGGAATATGTCACTCTTTACAAGCCCGTTGATTATGAGAGATATCTTTACTACAACGTTTCCGCAATCTTGACAAACTTCATAGCAGGCCAGCTCGGCGTCAGCGTCGTCAACTGGTACTATGACTACAGCTTCGTTGTTCAGACGGACATCGACGAGGCTCTTATGGCCTATGAATCGGTTGAAAGCCTGCCCAACAGCATTAATGTCAGATATACAAAGTATACCTGGAAGCACGCAAGAATCACCAACGAAAAAGGCACAGTCGTAAACTATGTCCTTTCGGATATCATCACCGAAGCTCCGCAGGGCGCTCCCTATAACTATCAGGAAATCAATGTCCAGGTAGCCCTTCAGCAGGCCAACATGAACCTGTTCGGCGCAACCTCACAGCTTCTGACAAGGGATTATTCCGGCTATACCACAGCCCAGCTCGCCACCGAGCGCAATACATACAAGCCCTATGTGGAAGACCTTCTTCAGCACTCCGACAAGCTGCTTGTCCACTTCTTCGGCGATAAGATTGCCAACCTGATGAACTGGTACTATTCAACCGAAATGCCCTTCACATATCCGATTACAAGAGAGGTAACAGAGGGCGTTACATATTCCGCAACTCTTTCACGGCTTAATCAGACGGTAGATAAAATTGACTCGCTGTTGCTTTCAAATGATGTCGGTACCTTACTTAACTCCTTCATTGATACCTCCAGCGACGATTATAAGGACAGCCCCATCTACGGCTTAAAATACACTAACGGCAAGGAGCTTATCGAGGTTCTGTTAAAGGACTTCATCTTCCGTGACAATATTGTCACATCCCTCTTCCTTATGCTTTATCCCATGGTATACGAGATGCTTGAGGATATGGCTGACACCCTTGACAACTATACAATCGGCCTTTACAAGGAGCTGAGAGACGAGGGCATTTACCTCCAGTACCAGTATGTAAGGGACAGGCTCCCCGCCAAATATTCAAATATCAAGAACCACATGAATGCTGCCATCAGTCAGGGCTATGTTACAGACCCGAACAAGTGGGTCGGCTTTGAGGAATACCTCGAATCGCTGCCCAAGGGAGTCGAGCTTGACTGGGGCGTTGACAGCGCATACGACCAGAAGACTGCCTTCATCAACGCCATGGGCGCAATCTTTGCACCGGTTGAGCCTCTGCTCTGGACATTGCTCGGCGATGTCAAGCTCTACATCGAGCTTGCAGGACAGCTGGCCTATGTTTCCGTACAGAGAATCGAGGCCTATCAGAAGCTCATCATTCCGCTGTTCGAGACCCTCGGAATCACAAACTTCATAAGCTGGAATGACTTTAAGGCTCTGCGCTCACACACCGATATTATGGGTGCGATTCTTAACCCGATAATCGACTGGGTTCTTAATGATGTCGCATCAAAGCCGATAAGCACAATCACCTCGATTCTGCCGAACCTTTCGATTTTCCTGACCGCAAAGAACGGTGTAAGCCCCGTACAGAACATCATTAATAATATAAATATTCATCTTGAGGCAAAGGCTGCCGGTATTGTGGTTTACAACTACGACATGCCCCTCAGGGACGTAGTTGATGACTTCTATCCCAATCTCGGCGGCGGCATTAACGGCGTCTTGAAGCTGGTCGGCGGCGACGACGAGGATGAGGAAGAGGAGGAAGACGGCTTCAACATCAAATACCTTCCCCCGATTCTCGACAGAGTCCTGCATACCAGAGGCCAGATAATAACCAACAAGGTATTCCCGTCGGGAACCCAGACCCGAGATGTGGTCGTGGTATATGACCAGGCGACCGGCGTGGATTTCAGAGGTCAGGTCCTCTTTGCAATGCTCAGATGGCTCTTAACAGGCATTAACTACAGAGCATATAATCAGAATGCTCAGACCTGGGCAAGCAAGACTCTGCTTGAAAGCTTCGGACTTGATATAGCGGACCTTGACGCCCAACTGGGCGACCTGCTCGGTCTGCCCGTAACGAGCAAGGTTGCAGCCGAAACGATAGCAGGCGTTGCCATCCATCCTAACGATGTAATTCTTGCACTTGAGGAGTTCTTCTTCCCGAACGAGAACGGCAAATATCCCACAGACGGCTCCTATGTGTCCAATCCCTATAAATATCCCATGCAGGAGATAACCTATTCTCCCGCCATAGTCGAAGCTAAGTCCTTCGGCACATCGGCACAGTATTCGGATATCTGGACAAAGGAAAAGGCAACATACTTAGCTGCCGCTATTCCGGTTCTGACTGAGCGCATGCTTAAAGTGCTTAAAATCGAAGGCTTGACGGATCTGGAGCAGTATGTCAACGATATGCTTGCCGAGAATGTCTTCACTCAGGAAATGCTCACAAATATAGCCATGATGGTCTATCCGGCGATAACAGGGCTTAATATTGACGCAATTCTCTCTGTCGCCGCAGGACTTGACTATACACCCAAGACCATTGCCGAAAGAATGGCATACCTCAACACAAGAGCGGGCAGACCCGCCTCCGAGGTACAGCTGGCGCTCCAGAATGTTGCCCGTCCCGACTGGGAGAACAATTTGGCATATTCAAATGTTTACAACAAGTGGGATCCCGCACTGCTCTTTGAGCACAGCTTCATGCCTTATATCGAAACAGTCTTGGAGGTCAACCCGGAGACCGGCGAGGTCGAAACCAGAACCGAGAACAACCATGTAGTCGTAGCCACAAGCGACAGGCCTCTTGACTGGGGCTTTGAGGACGGCGACAGAGCCGCATGGCTTGACAACCTTGTTGCATTGCTCTCACCCTTCGCCGACATTATTCAGCTTCTCCTTGCAGACCGTGACCTCAACCTTGTGGACCTTGTCCACATTCCCGGCTATGCGGGCTATCAGTATGCAATCATCCCGCTGCTTGAGGCTTTAAGCTGCCAGAATGTAAAAACCTACGCACAGTACAAGGCTGCAATCAGCAACCCCACCACCGGTGCTATTGATACCTTCTACCTTATTCTCAACCCGCTGCTCAGCCTCTTTGACAGATTCATTTCCAACCCGATAGGCACAGCCCTTGATATACTGCCTAACCTTATGTACTTTATCTCTATCGGCGGACTGAATATAGTACTCAACAACCTGATACACGTCGTATATGTGCTTCTTGACATCCTAAGCCCGATAATCGACGCAACACCGTTAGTCAACAAGTTCCTGCAGAACCTTGAAATCGGCGGCGTCAAGCTCGGACTCTCGCTCCCGCTCGAATTGAACATTAACCAGCTTGTCGACAATATTTTTGCAGGCTTCATCGGTGACGGCATCGAGGTAGGCGGCAGCTCAGTTAAGCTTATGCTGAAGCTCCCGAACGTTGACCTTACCATGCTTGCATCAGGCGAGCCTGTCTACTACGAGCAGCGCAAGGGCAACAAGACCATGTCAAGGACAATGCGTCCCGGCGTCATCTACATCCAGGGCGACAACGGCGCTGACCTTCTGACGGTGCTTCTGAAGTATGTTCTCAGCGTGCTGTTCTATTCCGAAAACGCTGAGGCTCTCGGCGAATACTGCACCAAATACTTCTCATTGAGCGAAGAGGATTCGGCGACCTTGTTTGAGGTATTGCGATACTTCAACACGCAGGTGAACGAGAACAACGCCGACGAGCAGATACTGTCAATGATGTATACGGTCATACAGATGATATTCCCGTATACTCAGGATATAGTAGAGATGTTTGAGAATTCGCAGTACGGACTTATGGATTTGATCTCCGAGCTGCCGAACGTCTTTGAGGGCGACACCTCCGGACTTATGCTGATAATCAACGACATAAGAGGCAATATTCCCTCCGACCCGGATTCGCCGCTGTCAATGTTCGGCTCCATAATCCAGCTGTTAAAGGATTTCTTCGCTAAGATTAAGATTTTCTTTGAGACCATCTTCTCAAGATAACTCACAAAACCAAATCCCCCGTCAAGGGGGATTTTTGTTTGCACAAATCAAAAAACCGCCCGAATGGGCGGTTCATATATTTGCTCTTATTTAAGACCCATTTCGTCTAAGTAGTAGGCCCTTGTGGCGGCACGCTTGCCCCTGCCGTCAATCACCTCAAAGCGGAAATACTCCTCATGCTGTAAGTCATTCAGCTCATAGACCGCTTCGGTAACAAACTCACCCTCACGGGCGGATACGCACTCGAAGTTTCTGCCCTTGGGCGTCATGATTATGCGCTGCGCCGGCGAGCAGGTCAGATGCACCTTGCCGTCCTCCACATAAAGCTCATAAATCTCAGGACCCATTGAAGCGTAGAAGTCGCCCTTTTCGAGGGCATTTATGACCGCTTCGTATGTAAGCTCTTTGGCCTTAATAAAGGTAAAGCCGCCGAAGGAGTCGCAATGGGGATGTCCCTCGGGGAAGCGGTTGTGGTTGTCGTCCGTGGCGCAGACAAAGAGGCGCTTTCCGTCTCTGAGCATATTGTCATAATCCTTGGCCGCATAGGCAAAGGAGCCGTCAATGTCACTGGAGAAGTTATATATCTCCATCATTGTGAAGCCCTCATAGTCACGGTAATCCTCATAGTTCTGAAGCGACCACTGGGGATGATTGAACGAGGACAAAAAGCCGTTTTCCTTAGCTAATCTCAAAACTTCGTTGACGCCCTCGGCAGAATATACACGCTCATAGTCGTCGGGCCCGGTGTGCTTAAGCTGCTTTACCTTCTCGGGGTCCTGGCGCCAGAAATACATGGTGTCAAAGGCAAACAGCGAGGTGTTGTTTCTGTCCTTTGCAAAGAAGTTGATGTGGCAGGTCCTTTTAAGCTTGTTGGGCAGCTCTGACTTTTCCAGCACCTCAAGCTCAAAGCCCGTAATTGTGAGAAAATCCTCGTCATCAAGATATGAGTGATTATTGAGTCGTTTATGGTCAGTTATGGATAAAATCGAATAGCCCTTGCGCTTGTAGGCCTCTTTAAGCTGCTCGGGCGTTAGGTCCCCGTCGGAAAGCGTACTGTGACAGTGCAGATTTGCCTTGTAAAACCTGCCTTCTTCGGGCAAAAGATATGTTCTCATCATGCTCCTCTTTTCTGCTGCCAAGCGGCGAAGTATCAACAAGGGCTATTCTATCCGCCAAAACAAAAAGTGTCAACAAAAAAAGGTAAAAATATCCCTTGCCGAAAGTTATGCAAAAGGTGTTTTTAAGGTGAGAATAAGCGCCGCAAAAAAAGGGCGTTTGGGGCAGAGAGAACAGCAGCCAAACTCCCGACGGAATGTGGGGGAAATTAACATTCAGTCCCTTAAATAGCTTGACACAGCGATTCTCAGATTATATAATTAGTATGAATCATTATATAGTTGTATTTTTGACTTTTTTTAGTGAAGTGTACCAAACTGATTTTTAAAGGCCTTTCTTATCCCACAAAAATTAAGGAGGAACAAATTATGAGGACAAAGCCTGGAAACCTTAAAGCTGCCTTCAACAGAACGGTAGTTATGGTTTTGACTTTATGTATGGTTGCAGGCGTAATGGCAGCGGTAATTACCCAGACCGCACCCAAGGCAGAAGCAGCTGAATTGACGGCAAACAGCGCCGCTTCACTACAGACTGCTTTGAACAATGCTGCCAACGGTGATACAATCAAGGTCACCGCCAATATTGATATGGCAAGGACAGCCCTCTCGGTTTCAGGGTCAAAGTCCATAACCCTTGATTTGCAAGGCTACACTGTGTCTTGGACCGGAAACAGAAGTAATGCTCTCCCGGATCCGGTTTTCACAATCGGCTCCGGAGTAAATCTTACGGTCAAGGGCTCCTCAGCAGGTACTCTCAGTGCCTATGAGGACAACACAGGCTACATAAACTGTGCATCTGCTATTGAGTTTATCCGCCTGAACGGTACTCTTATTCTCGAAAGCGGCAACATCAAGGCTGAAACCTATGTCAGCGGTAATGATACCGGCGGCTTCGACAAAGGCGCCGACGGTTATTCCGACCCCCTCGGTGTCGCCGTAAAATCCGGCGGCCGCTTTGTTCAGAACGGCGGCGCAGTCAATGTTAAGTCTTACCTTCACCTTTCTCCCAGAGGTACCGTTAACACCAGTACAGACCCCGTCGTTTACATCCGCTTAAAGGGTATTGTCATTGATTCCGGCGGAACCGGCGAAATGAACGCCGGTACACTTGATATCAACTCAGATGCCGGTGTAAAAAACAACGGTCGTGAAGATAAGCGTATAGAGCATAATTCATACGCCATAGTCAACGAGGGTTCCTTCACATTCAACGGCGGTACTATTACTCATTGGGCCCAGTCCCGTTCTACCAAGAAGCCCAGAGTAACTCACTATCAGTACATATTCGCAGGTTCCAAATCCCCGGTTATCACAGGCGGTAATGCAACCTCGACTATTTCCCGTGACGGCTCCTACGGCTCCACAACATGGGTACACCAGGCTATTCAGACTAACAGTTACATAGACGCATACGGCAATACTGTATCGAATGTCTCAGCCGCTAACGGCGGCTCGCCCACCAGCCACGGCGGTCAGACATTCATTTCCGGCGGTACTCCTTACAGCGGCAGCACAGTTCTTCGTATCGAATATGACTATCTCGGCACAATCACCTCATCGCCGAATGCAAACATAGGTACCGTTACTGTTTCAAGCAATGTAGGCTGGAAATCTGCTGTTACAAATGCAAGCACAGGCAGCCAGATTTACAATGTTGCAAACGGCGCCAATATAACAATTAACCCGATAGTAACTCCCGGTTATACATATTATTACTATATTGACGCCAGAAACTATATGGCAAGGTCGAACGCTAATGCAGCCAGTGTTTCTACATCCGCAATCCCTGCCAATAACGTGTTTACTGTCAATGCCACCAATAACTATATTATCAGAGTTGTTTACAGAAAGAGTACGGCCTCGACTCCGACCATTACGATAAATGACCTGAGTCCTGTCTATACGGGCTCAGCGAGAGGCTATAATACCTTATTTAACATTAACGTATTTGCGGGAACCGATGACATTACCTCCTACTACAATGTCGACGGCAGCACCCCCGGCAAGATAGGCGTAACTTATGAGTTCAGCATTCAGGGCGCCGGCGTCTGGTCCTCCTCCTTCCCGACAAATGCGGGTACATATGATGTCAGGGTAACCCTGGCGGACGATACGGCTGTCCGAAACGGCGGCCGAAATGTAAATGCGGCAACTGCGACAGGCACGGTCACGATACAAAAGGCAACGCCTAACCCGGGCAACCCGACGGTAACCCTGACCTACGGCCAGAGCTTAGCTCAGGCTACGGTACAGCTTGCGCCCGGACTTACCGGTACCTGGGCATTCGACAGTCCCGATGTAACTCCCGCCGTTGCAAACAGCAACACCACACTCTACGGCGCAACCTTTATCCCGACCGATGCAAACTACAACACCGTATACCGTACATTCACCATAACCGTAAACAAGGCAACCGTAACGGTTACGGCAAAGCCCGTCACTCAGGAATACGGTACCAACCCCAGAACCTATGAGATAGTCTACTCTGGCTTTGTATTAGGCGAGAATGAAAATACAGCCGGCGTATTTACCGGCAGCACAAGACCCACCGCAAGCAGCTCCTATGTTCAGTATGCGAATGTGGGCACTTATCCGATAAATGTTTCCGTAGCAGGCGTCAGCGGCCCGAACTATAACTTCGTTGTAGGCCCCGCCTCAAACGTTACGGTAACTCCGGCTCCTCTTACCGTTACTGCCACAGCAGTAGACCGTGTCTATGACGGCACTGCAAATGTCACCGTCAACTTCGGCACGCTCTTAGGCATACTCAATAATGACCAGGTTTATCTTTCAACCTCTACGGTAACGGGAACCGTTGCCGATATGAATGTCGGCTCCGGCAAGGAGGTAACCTTCACCATTCCCGCACTTGCAGGCGCAAAGGCAGGCAACTATGCGGTCAGCGTCAGCAACCTGCCCGTAAGAGTGAACATCTCCAAGGCAACTCCCACGCCGCCGGCCGTTTCCTTCAGCCCCATGTCCTATGACCCCACAAGGGTTCTCTCATCGCTCTCACTGCCGGCAGGCGTAACATGGGATTCTCCGTCGACTGTTCCGACTGTAAGTGTTACAAGCTATCCCGCAACCTTCACTCCTGCGGATACGGTAAACTACAACATAGTAAACTTTAATATACCCATTACCATAACTAAGGCTCCCGTTGTTATCAAAGCGGACAATAAGTCCACGACCTACGGCCAGGCAGAGCCTGCCTTCACCTATACCTTCAGCGGCTTTATCGGCCCGGATATTGCAAATCCTCCTCCGAGAACCGGCAACATCACCGCCTCCACCGACTATGACAGGGATGACCCGGCTAAGAGAGGCGTAGGCACATACCAGATTATCCTTTCGGGCAACCCGATGAGTGACAACTACTACTACACCTTCGAGAGCGGTATTCTCACAGTCAACAAGGCAACCGTAAATGTAACTGCAGAGAATAAGTCAGTGATTTACGGCTCCGCCGCACCGCAATATACCTTTACCTACAACGCCGCTAACTTCTTCTACGGCGACACTCCGGCAAGCAGCGTCAACACATCGGGCGTCACCTTTAACTGCGCCTATGCAGTCGGCTCTCCTGTCGGAACCTATGCCATCAACTTCAGCGGACTTACATCTGCTAACTACACCTTTAACTACATCCCCGGCACCCTGACCGTAACAAAGGCAACCTTAAGAGTCAAGGGCGACGATGTTTCAATTCCTTACGGTTCGCCTGTTCCCGCCTTCACTGTCTCCTATTCCGGCTGGGTAGCATACGACAATGACAGCAATAACGACCTTATAGGCTCACCTGCATTCTCCTGTGATTATACAGTCGGCTCACCGGTTACACCGGGAGGCTATCTCATCTCCGTAGCACAGGGCTCTTTGAGCAGTAATAACTATAACTTCGAGTTCGAGCGAGGCATACTTTATGTTGTCAAGGCTGACCCGGTCATCACCACATGGCCCACAGCCACCGTTACCTACCTTGATAACCTCAGTGCCCCGGCATGGAGCTCGTGGCAGGCGTCGGTCCCCGGCACCTTCGTATTCAACAACGTGACAACGGTTCCCACATTCGAGGAGGGCAGGACCTATCCCGCCACCTTCCGTCCCGAGGACTCGGTAAACTATAACGATGTTGTCGGCGAGGTTCTTGTAATCGTCAACAGGCGCAGCATCAGCGGCTCCGTTTCGATACAGGGTATCGCAATGGCAACAAGCACCCTGTCAGCCGATGTCACAGGTATTGTTCCCTCTGCGGCCCACGAATTCCTGAGCTATTCATGGGTAATAAACAATGTTGAAATCTCCACAAGCTCCGACACGGGCGTATTAACCGAGGATTACATTAACTATGTAGCCGTTCTTACGGTCACCGCAAACGGACCCTTCGAGGGCGTAATCACGGTCACAAGCCCGGTAATAACACAGCTCAAGATTATACCCACAGTCGGTAACCTCATATTCACACCGCCTTCAAACATCGACTACGATGCTCAGCCTCACCCGCTTGAGGTGCTGCCGAGGAACGATGTAGGTCCCTTCACCGTTCTCTATAACGGCTCGACAATTGCACCCAAGAACGCAGGCACATATACTATAACCGTTGACTTTGCAGGCAACGATGATTTTGCGTCAGCCGTCGGCGTATATCTCGGCTCCTTCGAAATAAGAAAGGTCGACCTCTATGCCACATACACCGTAAACACAAAGACCTATGACGGAAATGCAAATGCAACCTACTCGAATCTTTTAGTCCACCCGCTTGGCGACGATCAGGTATTGCTCACCACCACGGGCGTGACGGCAACCTTTAACAATAAAAACGCCGGAACGAATAAGCCTGTAACCCTTACGGGACTTCTGATTACGGGCCCCGATGCAGGTAACTACAACCTGAAGATTCAGAATACCACAGGTACCATACTTCAGCGTGAGGTTACAGTCCCGGCCGTGACCGTATCAAGACCCTATAACGGCACAACAAGTGTTACACTGTCGTTCCAGAACGGCCTCAGCAATGTAGTTGCAGGCGATACTGTAAACTATGCTCAGAACACTGCAACCGCCTATGTGGAAACTCCCGACGTAGGCATTAACAAGCCTCTCGTTTCCGAAGACCAGTGGACGCTGCCCGCACTTATCGGCGCAGATGCTGCCAACTACAAGCTGAGAGTAATCGTAAACAATCCGACGGTTACAATCACCAAGGCAGACCCGTCTTATGTACTGCCGCAGCTTGCTGATTTAGTCTACGACCCGGCAACCACACTTGCGGACATCCCGCTTACGGGCGGCTGGAGCTGGGTAGACCCCGAAATCATACCCACTCCCGATGTTGCCGCATACATGGCACTGTTTGTACCGGCAGATACTCATAACTACAACAGCATAAATGTTGCCGTTCCGCTCATGGTAAATAAGGCAACAGTATATGTCAAGCCCAACGATGTAATCGGCCTTGTGTACGGCTCACCCGTTCCGAGCTTTACCTTGAGCTTTACGGGTTTCAAGGGCAACGACAACGCTCTTAACTCAATCACCGGCGGTAACGTAAACTTCAACACACCTTATGCACAGTATGCCGATGTAGGCGAGTACCTGATAACCCTTTCCGGCGGATACACCAGCAATAACTATCAGTTCGTACTTCAGACAGGTACACTCACAGTCGTTAAGAAGAATGTATCCGCAGTTGCAACGGCAGTTTCAAGGCCATATGCTCCTGCCAATACAACCGTAACCGTAAACTTCAGCGCAATCAACGGAGTAGTCAACAACGACGATGTTTCCCTGTCCTTCACCTCAACCACAGGTACCATTCCTTCACCCAATGTAGGCTTAAGAGCGGTCACCTTCACTCCTCCGATTCTCACGGGTGCAAGGGCAAATAACTACAACCTTTCAATTGATACAGGCATCGTGGTTGAAATCGTAAAGGCCACCCCGACAGGCGTTGTATTCCCGTCACAGGCGACGATTGAGTACGGTCTGCCGCTTGCAAGCGCCCAGTTCAGGGACGACTATCAGATACCTGTTGCAACACCCGGCCAGTTTGTATTCGAGGACATCTCAATAGTCCCGACCGAGCTCGGCTCAGGCAGAAGCTACATGGTAGTGTTCCAGCCCGACGAGTACGCCAACTACAACAGCATCAGTCAGCTCGTTCCGCTTGTTGTAAATATCAGGCAGCTGACTCCGCAGATTTCAATAGTCGGTACCTTTGAAGAGACAAAGACAATCTATGCATCGGTCAGGGGCATACCCGATGAAGCCAAGCCCTATGTCAAGTACACATGGTTCAGAGGCGATCCGGAAGGCCCGGAGGGCACATACACAGTCATCGGAACCGACGCAACGTATGTAATCAGCTCGCAGGATGTCGGAAGCAAGATTTACCTGAAGGTTAATATCGGCGACAATGAGGTTCAGCCCTTCTTCGCTCCCGAGCAGCTTGCCGTAACCGATACCATCAAAGAGATCACCCTCACCTTCTGGGAGAAGATCGCAAAGTGGTTCGAAAGCATAATAATTGCTATCCAGAAGCTCTTCGACGTAACCGGCAGATCCTTTGGCGGCTAAGTATATCTGAAACAGCCCCGGCAAGTAAGCTTGTCGGGGCTTTGTGCATTCTATTCACTTAATATCGGAAGCATTGCTCACCCACCAAAAAAACTCCGCTGAACCACGCAGCGGAGTTTTTATATGCTTATATTCGCCTTCTGTAATTTCCCCAGTAGCTCTGCCAATGGGACAATCAGCAGCCCCGCCACGAGGTTTCCTGCGCCGTGTACCAAATCCCACGGCAGGCCGGACACAATCCAGGCGAGCATGGCCTTGAAGCCGAGCCCCATCATAAGCGCCTGAGCAGGGGCGTAGAGTGTGCCGTAAAGCAGACCGTGCAGGCAGCAGACTATTGGATATACAATATACCTTGCCTTTTTCGACATATTCCGTGGCAGCGCCATAGTAACAGCCCACAGTATTGTCCAAATATAGATGTAGGGCAGCCACCACATATTAAAGCCGAAATACAGTCCGGTCAGTAAGACCGAGACATAAATCGGAATCAGGGCCTTTTTCCTGAACGCAAGGGTATAGACCATTGTGAACATGCCGAGCAGGTGGATGTTCGGCAGAAATTCCATAAGGATTTTCGAGCAGAACATCAGCGTCCCGAGCATAGCGAAAAGCGCCGTCTCCCTTATCGTCAGCCCCTTTTTCTTACCTTGTGTAGACGAGACGATAAGCATCACCCGCCTTTATTTCGGTGCCGTCAACGCCGGTCATGGCGTATTCACCGTTAATATAGAAGGCCCAATAGCTCCGGTCTACATTATAATCCGCCGTAATGCCGTTGACCGTCTTGACCATAAGCCCCAGCTCGGTTTCCTCGCCGGCAATAAGACCGTGCTCAAGCAGCGCAGCGCCGACAGTGTCCGCATCGGTGTGAATCGTAAAAGTCACTGACTGATTTTCCGCTTCGACCACTAAATGAAATTCCTTTGAGCCTGAACCCAGCTCAGTCTCCTTAGTATAAATGGCGTTCTCCCAAAGCCCCGTTCTCGCTATATCGGATTCCGAAGCACCGGAAGTTGTATCCAAAGTCATTTCTTTATTTTCGCCGCAGGCCGAAGCAAATAAAATCATAGCAAGCAGAAGAACAGCGGTCACAGATTTAAACAGCTTTTTCATATTGTATCTATCCTTTCATATAAAAAACTAAGCACCCGCAAAAGGGTGCTTAGTAAAACATCTAACTCGGCCGTGCCAAAGGGCGCAGCTTTTTGTCTTACCGAGCCTCCCCCTTGCCCGAGAGACTTGTACCGGTCACAGAACGATAAGCATTCCGACTTGAGAGGAGAATGGCTCCTCAGTTACGGTAATGGCTGTTGCTGCGGATTTTCACCGCAATTCCCTTATCCCCTTACATACTGTCAGGCAGCATGTTCGGAAACGAAGCATGGCTTCGATGAACTGTGCGTGTTATTCGGTTGTATGGCTATTGTAGCGCATATGCTTAGCTAAGTCAAGCAGGATAGTGTGCGGCTTAAGCTTTGGCTGCATCAAACTCGAATTTGTCAGCCTCCGTCAACTTCAAGAGCCTGACCCATGATTCAAAGTCCCCGTATGCGGTGGCGAAACTCCTCGGATGATGTGCGTCCGAGCCGAGATAAAACTTGCAGCCGCACTCCTTAGCAATATAGTATGGCCTGAGAATAATCTCAAGCTCCTTTTCATTATATTTGTGTATCGGCTTTTTCAGCTCGATGCCTATACCGACCTTTGCCGCCTTTCTGAACATATCATAATAGGTGCTGTCGGGTATCCCGCCGAATATCTTGAAATGATTCTCCCAAGAGTTTTCTGTTCCGGCGGCGAGGCAGCAGGTCATGTGGGCAAGCCCCATTTTGTGAAAGGGATAGGGCTGCTCTAAGAGATGATATAAACGGCTGATTACAAGCTCCCTGCGCCTGTCTATACTGTCCCAGTCCTCTTCTTCGATTGTGAAGCCACGCATATGCAGGTGAGTGGTCGGCACGATGATGAAATCAAAGAGGTCAAAGTTTTCCTCTGCCAGACCCAAAGTGTTGTTTTTATCTATTTCGGTCTCACAGCCGAAAAACATCGTCACTTCGTCGTCCTCAGGCAGCGGCAAAGCCTGTTTTATGTAGGCAATATTCTGTGGCTTGTACCAGTCGCTTGCGCCCGGCACCGACTCATCCCACAGATGGTCGGTCAGACAGAGCTTCGAAAGCTGACTTTTCTTTGCGTGCTCCAGCATGCTCAACGGTGTCTGCTCAGGGTCGGAGGAGCAGGAGGACAGCCCCGAGTGTATGTGAAAATCCTGATTGATAATAAAGGGGATAGTCGATTCTGCTTTGCAGTCCATATTTTCACCTCAAAATTATAAGGAATAACCCATGCTCTGTCGCTTTACACCATAATATCACTTTATTGAGCGGCTTCATAGGTTTATTTCAAAATTGTGAAAAAAGTTCATTCCCAAAAAAGCAAAACCACTCTGTTAATATGCTTTAACAGAGTGGTCTTTATGCCTAAAAGTAACCAAACGGAGCAGAATAGAGGTAAAAGTAAGTAAAAGTAGTGCACATGCTCCGTTAGATAGATTAAAATATGTCAGTTATTAGTTATTGAGGATAAATAAGATTTCATATCCCCAACAAATTGATTTCCACAACGTGCGAGTTCACCCAATACTCTGTCAATACCATTTTCAGTTGTAAACC
>JAAYOZ010000094.1 GCA_012520115.1 Clostridiales bacterium
CGCCGCACTTTAGGAGGTATCATATATTTGTCCGGATAAGGGACGGGGCACGGCTCTTTGATTTCAGCCTTTGAATTTATAACGGGTGTTGCGCACAGAGCGCACTTTTTTGCGCTGCTGTCAAGGCTCTTTTTTTGTGCGAAGCCCGCAGAACAAGGGCTGAGGGCATTTTATTTTTCGCATTTGGAACTATAATTTTATTTTAGCCGTCATAATTTGATAGTAAATTACACAGTGCGACACCATTCGACTAAGTTAACAGATTCTTTATAAATAATTTACAAAAAGTACCCATTAAATTGGTGCAGTTTGTTTGACTAAAGGTGTCTCAGATGATAACATTTAATCAGAGTAAGGACGAACAGTGCATTTTTCGCTTTGCCAATAGCATAGGGGGACACTGAAAGGTGTTACATTGGCAGGCTTATAATGCAAGTCCCCGTAACTCGTTTTACTGCATAGGGGACACTGAAAGGTGTAATTGTATGACGAGTACGGCGGGTTAGCTCCTTACTTAATAGCCAAAAGAATTATCTTAAGGCTTCATAATAATCCGCTCGGCTTTGTCAAACCAGCGAAGCCAAATTCATCCTAAAGCTGAGTATAAGTAAAGGATGAATAACTCCTTTTGCTAAAGGGCATATCCACCTTCGGATATGCCCTTTAACCCGCAATACAGTTAAAAAGCCTGCGAAAGCAGGCTTTCTTTTTATACGAAAAACTTTCTTGTAAGCCACGCCCTGAAGCGTTTATTCTTCTCCACAAACTTAAAGAAAAGCATCAAGGCTATACAGGAGGAAGCGATTATCAAAGACACGCCGAGTATGTTTTTAAAGCCGTAAAAGCGGCTTATAAAAAAGTCGGCGTACATACTGTAAACGGCGATGCAGAAAAAGACGTTGATTGTGACCTTTATGGCGTCCCGCTTGACCCTAAGCCACAACAGCATTCCGCCTACAAGCACATATAGCCCCGAAATCAGCGGAAAGGCCAGCCCCATAAACCATCCCTGCTGCTTATACACCGCATAGAACACATAGACGTAAAGGCAGAGGGCGACGGCGTCAACGGTGAGCATAAGCAATGGGCGGGTTTTCTTCATGAGCATGGGCAGAAAGACTATCATCCACAAAAGCGCAGAGGTCGACACCACAAAGATAGACCATTTGCTGCTGTTGGGGACGAGCAGATTCACAAGCACGCAGATGATATTGGGGATTAGCATTATCACCGTTGCAAGGAAGGAGGCATATCTGCGCCGCACTTTAGGAGGTATCATATATTTGTCCGGATAAGGGACGGGGCACGGCTCTTTGATTTCAGCCTTTGAATTTATAACGGGTGTTGCGCACAGAGCGCACTTTTTTGCGCTGCTGTCAAGCTCCACGCCGCAGTTTACACAATAGGACATATTACCACTCCGAATTAGTCTATCTCGTAATTTTGCGGGATTGACTCCCTGTTGCTCTCTATTTTTACGGGGATGCCCTTTTTGACAAGGAAGGTGAAGAACTCACGCTCTATCCTGCTGTCGGTATAGATGTTGGCAAAGGTGGCGGCGAAGGTGTTGCCGATTGATGCGGCTCCGACCCTTGCGCCGTTAAGCTTGCCGGGAGAGGGCATCATTACATAGCTTTCGATGTAGGGCAGCATTTCCTCGGGCACCTTGACGGGGCCTAAGTTAGTAATCATGGCTGTTGTGGTCTTTTCGGCGGTGATTCCGAAGGAGATTGCAATGGCAAGCCATTTAATAAACAGCGGCAGGCCACGCATTAAGGGATTGCGCTCAAGGGCCATATTTGCCGTCATCATGGAGTTGAGGGTCTTTTCGTTGTTGATGAATCGGAGGTATAGGGAAATGTGCTTCAGTATCTCCTCGAAGGTGTATTCGCCCATATTCGGGTCGATTCTGACGGAATAACAAAGGGAGAAGTTACGAAGCGTCTTTGAGGGGAAGGTTCTTCTTAAGTTTACGGGTATCTGAACGCTGACCTCCTTTTGCTTTCTCTGTTCTTCCCTTTGAATATTGTAGTGTATATACATCAGTATTGCCGCCAAATACTCGGTTATGGATGCGTTGTTGGCTCTCGCCAGCTCTAAGAGCTTATCCACGGGCATATAGCCGGTTGTGACGTTTACCATGTGGGCGGGAAGTCTTTTGCCCTTTTTGTGATAGACATATCTGTCACGCCTTTTTGCCTTGACCTTAGAGGAGGCAAAGCGCTCAAAGGAGTCCTCAAGCTCGAAGTCGTCGGCCTTTTCGTCAAGGGACAATACCGCTCCGCCGCTGGGGATGTCCGCTCCCTTGATTCTTAAATATTCGGCGGTCAGGGTGCTTAAAAACAGGCTGCCGCCGTAGCCGTCGGTCAGGGCGTGGTAGAACTCCACCGCTATTCTGCGCTCATGGTAATAGACCCTGAACAGAAATCCCTTGTTCTCCTTATGCTTGATTCTGTGGCAGGGGTTGCCGATATCGGGCATGACGGGGGGCGTAGGGTATTTGGCCTTTTCAAAATAGTACCAGAAAAAGCCCCTCTTTATATTCACGTCAAAGCAGGGAAAACGGGGCAAAACACGCACAAGGGCCTCTTCAAGGGCGACCGGGTCAACCTTTTCCTTCAAGGTTATTGCGCCCCTGAATACATTAGACCATGTATCCGTATTCTGTCCCGGAAAAACCTTGCCGGCATTGTCCAGCTTCAGCCAGAAGCCGGGGCCGTAATGCCTGTCCTTTGTTTCTTTATCAGCCATATTCCGCACCAAAGTTTAATTAATCTTTTCGATTTCGGCCATTAATTCTTCTACTATATTCTCCTCCGAAACCTTTTTTAATACCTTGCCGTCCTTGAAAATAACGGCGCAGCCGTCGCCGCCGGCAATGCCGATGTCAGCATGTGAAGCTTCACCCGGCCCGTTTACGACGCAGCCCATTACGGCAACGCTTATGTCCTTATTTATGTTACTCAGTCTGCCTTCGATTTCGCTTGTAAGCCCTATTAAATCAATCTTTGTCCTGCCGCAGGTGGGGCATGAGATTATGTTCACGCCCTGACGCCTGAGTCCCAGGCTTTTAAGAAGGGCGATGCCCGCCGTGACTTCGTTTACAGGGTCGGCGGTAAGTGAAATTCTTATTGTGTCGCCTATGCCTTTCAGCAACAGTGCGCCTAAAGCGGCGGAGGATTTAATAATGCCTGTCCGCTCCGTGCCCGCCTCGGTAACGCCGATATGTAACGGGTAATCCGTTTTTTCGGCGGCAAGCTCGTATGCTCTGACGGTGTTTACCACATCCGAGGACTTCATGGACAGAACTATATCGTAAAAATCGTACTTTTCAAGCAGTGAGGCGTGATAGAGGGCGCTCTCCACAAGGGCTTCGGGTGTGGGGCCGCCGTGCTTTGCAAGTATGTGCTTTTCGACTGAGCCGGAGTTTACACCGATTCTTATGGGGATTCTCCTACTTTTACACTCCTTGGCGACTGCCGCTACCCTTTCATCCGAGCCGATGTTGCCGGGGTTTATTCTTATCTTGTCCGCTCCTGCAGCTGCGCTCTCGAGTGCAAGCTTATAGTCGAAATGTATGTCTGCCACGACAGGGACAGACACGCTCTGCTTTACGGCATAAAGAGTCTTAACGGCCTTCATGTCCGGAACCGAAAGCCGTATTATCTCGCAGCCCGCTTCTTCCAAAGCTTTGGCCTGCAGTGTATTCCCGTGGGTGTCGTTGGCGGGTTTATTGAGCATTGACTGCACCGTAACAGGGCCGTCGCTGCCGATAATAATATTTCCCGCCTTTACATTCCTTGTCTTTCGCCTTTCAATCATTCTGACACACTTTCACTTGCGCTTATCTGAACACGCCGAAGATGTCGTTTATAGATACTATGACCATAAGCCCTATAAGCAGAGTGAAGCCGACTGCGTGGACATAGGCCTCGTATTTGGGCGGGATGGGCTTTCTTCTGATTGCCTCCACGACAAAGAAGAACAGCCTGCCGCCGTCAAGGGCTGGTATGGGCATTAGGTTGAATATGCCGAGGTTTATTGAGATGAAGGCAAGGATAGAGAGTATGCCCGTAAAGTCCCTGCCGTTTTCAGTATCAGTCACCGCATCGGAGGCGGCGCCGGCTATCATATTTATGGTTCCGATGGGGCCGGACAAATCGTTAATGCCGTACTTGCCCCGAACAAGGTCCACAAGGGTAAGCCTTACTATCCTGCCCATTGAGGCGGTCTCCACAAGGGCGTTTTTCAATACCCTGCCGACGGTGACCTCCTCGCCCACAAGCACAAAGTCGACCCTTACGATGTCGCCCTTGCCCGTGGGGCTTGCCTGCCTTGCGAATTTTACTCCGTTGACCTTTGTCTCGACGCCGTTTCTGTCAACAACAAAATCATACTCCTCATTAGTGCTGCGAAGGAGGGCATAGCTTATATCGCTGTCGGAGAATATCATCATTCCGTCGATTCTGATTATCCTGTCGCCGGGCTGGAGTCCCGTTTCGTGGCTTATGGCATTCTTGTCGAAGTGGCGGATCTGCGTGGTGCCGATAAGGCTTTGCTGACTGAGCATTACGGCGACAATGACAAGACCCGTAATCAGGTTGAAGATTGCGCCGGCGGAAACGATTATAAACCGCTGCCAGATGGGCTTTTTTCCGAAGGCCTTGTCGTCGTTTGAATCCTCGTCCTCGCCCTCCATATTAACATAGCCGCCCATGGGAAGAA
The DNA here is from genome assembly GCA_012520115.1 of Clostridiales bacterium. Lineage (GTDB taxonomy): Bacteria > Bacillota > Clostridia > Oscillospirales > Acutalibacteraceae > DTU053. The sequence continues at coordinate 4,726 of JAAYOZ010000094.1, forward strand.
GTCGAACGGCGTAGAGGGTTTCACCGATTTTCTTCTTTATTATCGCAGGACCCATGCCTATTGCAAACTGATTTACCTTTACCTTAAAGAGCTTTGCAAAAATGAAGTGACCAACCTCATGCAATGTTATCACAAGCCCGAAAAACAAAAGGGCAAACAGAATTGGCCATGCTTTTGACCAAAGGGTGGCAATGCTGAGATTCATACTCAATTCAAATATCTTCAATAGGATAGCACCTCTTCCTGAATCCGCATTTAAACAATGCTGCCGGGGCAAATGGGAAATCTGTGATATTTTAGTATATCATACGGCGGCGGGATTTAATATTATTCCTGTCAAAATTAATAAACTATTTACATTAAACGGCGCTTAAACTCTGTATTTCCCGCTGATTTTCTGCACTCTTTCCCTTGCGGCTTGGGATACCTCCTCCACATCGGAAAGGGTGTAATTCTCTTTGTTTACTATGTCATTCAATGCTTCCTCAATTAAGTCGCCGATTGCAATGAAGGGGATTTTTCCCTGCCTGAACAGCTCGTTTGCCTCCTCATTGGCGGCGTTTGCGGCGGCGGGATACAGCCCGCCCTTGTTTATTGCACTGCGGCAGATATTAATGCACTTAAAGGTCTCGTAATCCGGCTCGAAGAATGTGAGCCTGCCGATTTCGGCGAGATTAAGCGGCTTGACCTCCGATTCGGTGCGTGAGGGGTAGGTTATGGCGTACTGAATGGGGATACGCATATCGGGCAGGCCGAGCTGCGCAATAACGGAATTATCTTTAAACTCCACAAGGGAGTGAATTATGCTCTCTCTGTGCACCACGATTTCCACATCGTCCGGTGAGACGTCGAAAAGCCAGACTGCTTCGATAAGCTCAAGACCCTTGTTGAACATGGTTGCGCTGTCTATGGTGATTTTTGCGCCCATGCTCCAGTTCGGGTGCTTCAAAGCGTCCTCTACCCTGACATTTTTGAGTTCATCTCTCTTTTTGCCGAAGAAGGGGCCGCCGGAGGCGGTGAGGATGATTTTCTTTATTTCGCTCTTATCATTGCAGCCCTGCAAAGCCTGAAAAATGGCGGAATGCTCGCTGTCTACG
>JAAYOZ010000095.1 GCA_012520115.1 Clostridiales bacterium
AAAGCTTTAGCACTTTTCCTTTCATCGCTTATGATCTTCTCGGTTTTCAACGTTGTAACAATGGCTGACGACGACGAAACAACAACTGAAGAGACTACAGTTGAAGAGCCCACAACCGAAGAGGAGACCACAAGCAGCGTTATCGTTGTAGGTTCATGGGCAGAGCTTAAGTTCACGGTATTTTTCAAGATTATTGAGAAGATTTTCCTTTACATTGAGCAGCTGTTAGATAAGCTTTTCGGCAAAGATACCACTGAGGAACCCACAACAGAGGAACCCACAACAGAGGAGCCTACATCAGAGGAGCCTACATCAGAGGAGCCTACATCAGAGGAGCCTACATCAGAGGAACCCACGCAAGAGGAACCGACAGAGGAAGAAACTACCGAAGAGCTTCCTTCTGCCGCTTAAATCAGAACAAAATAGTTTAGCACAATTGCGGCGGCCTTCAGGTTCGCCGCTTTTTAATCTTACTTCTGGAGAGACATAATGAAAGTACTGTTAAAACTGAGCCGGGAAGCGGTAAAATACCGAGGGCTGTATGCCATAGCGATAATTTCAACATTTGCGCTGACAGCAGTTAACCTTGCCGCACCTAAGCTGTTGTCAAGCATGATCGAGCTTGTCAAGAACGGAGAGGCGGGCAAGAACCTGAAGGCCCTTTTGTTCCTGACCTTAGGGCTGCTCGGACTTTACTCGCTGATGGTCGTATTCCGGTATGCCAGCAACTTCTATGCCCACAGGGCGGCGTGGAACCTGGTCGAGGAGATGAGGGTCAGGGTTTATAACAAGATTCAGACCTCGGAAATGAGCTTTTTCCATGACAAGCAGACAGGCGACTTAATGAGCCGGGTCGTGAACGATACGGCCACCTTTGAGCTGCTTTATGCCCATGTCATACCCGATATGCTCACTAATATAGTCACTCTGCTGGGCGTGCTTATAATCCTCCTCGGAATAAATGTTAAGCTGGCGCTTCTGACCTGTATTCCGATTCCCTTCCTGCTCTGGGCGGGCAGGACCTTCGCCGTTAAGGTAAGGCCCAACTTCAGGCTGTCCCAGAAGCAGCTTGCCGCTCTGAATTCCAAGCTGCAGGATAATTTCTCCGGCATACATGAGATTCAGGCCTTCGGAAGGGAGAGGGACGAGCAGGAGGCCGTCTCCGAGCAGGCAAATTCATATACAAAGGCGATACTCTACGCTCTTCGCAAAAGTGCGCTGTTTCACCCGGGTATTGAGTTCATTTCCAACATCGGCACGATTATAGTGGTCGGAGTGGGCGGCCTGCTTGCCTTCAGCAATGTGCTTTCCGTGTCGGATATTGTAGCATTTTTGCTGTATCTGTCGCTTTTCTATGCCCCGGTATCGAGATTCGCAAGGCTGCTTGAGGACACTCAGCAGGCACTTGCCGGTGCGGAAAGGGTCATGGCTATACTCGACAATCCAACCCAGATTGTTGACAGGGAAGGCGCTGTGGACATCGGAAGGGCCGAGGGCAGAATCGAGTTTAAGAATGTAAGCTTCTATTATCAGCCGGAGCATCCGGTGCTGGACGACATCAGCTTTACCGTCAAACCCGGTCAGATGGTCGCCCTTGTGGGCCCGACGGGAGTCGGCAAGACCACGCTGACACAGCTTATTCCCCGATTCTATGACGTAATCGAGGGCAGCGTGTGCATTGACGGAGTTGACGTAAGGGACATTAAGCTCGAAAGCCTGCGGCGGAATATAGCCCCAGTTATGCAGGACACCTTCCTCTTCAATGGCACGATTGCCGAAAACATTGCCTATGCGAAGCCAGAAGCGGACATGGACGAGATTATCGCAGCCGCAAAGGCTGCCTACATACACGACAACATTATGGAGATGCCCGAAGGCTACGAAACGAAGG
>JAAYOZ010000096.1 GCA_012520115.1 Clostridiales bacterium
ATTCTGACCAGATGCTGATTTGCTTCTCGATAGCCCCGTCAGCCTTATTCCTTACGGTTATTACATAGGAGTTCACATAGTCCTCGTCGATTTTGGCCTGGTCAAAGGTTATGACAAAGGAGTCTGCGGTGACCTCGTTTGCTTCTGCCTTTGAGTCGGAAGTGAAATAGGGCTTTATATCTGTCTTATATCTCTTGTTTGTATATTTAAAGGTGGAGGGGTCTGATGGTGTGTCAATCTCCCAGACATAGGGGAAGTAGTTGTCGGTGAGGACATCATAGGGGTAGATTCTGACCCTGTTTTCTTTGTCGGCCTCGACTATCAGCATCTGAGCGCAGTCCTGGGCCTTCGGCGGCACGGTGCCGTAGACCTTGTCAAACTCGTCAAGCTCAAAATAGCTCAGAGAGCCTGTGCCGAGTGAAGTAAAGCGGTGCTGATGAATGGAACGGGGGTCGTTTATCGGTGCATGTGAGTGGCCGGAGAAGTTTATTATCTGCGGGTAGTTTACAAGTATGGGCATTAAATCGTCTTCGCCCCAGTCTATGCTGCCGTAAACGGTGTTTGTGCAGTGAGGATGCTGGAAGAAGAAAATCGGCTTCTTCGGGTCGTCTGCTGCGGCCTGGGCCAGATTCTTTGCGGCAAATTCCTTTTTCTTATCGTCAAAGCGGGTGCCTTTGGTGGTGGTAAGGGCTATGCAGTGGAAGCCGTTTATGACAAGGTGCCGGTCGGGGGGCATGTTGAAAATCTCGTCAAAACGCTTTAATGCAGCCTCCTCGCCGCCGTTTTTCATCGAGAATTCATGGCTTGCAAGGGTGATGACAACTTCGGTCTCATCCTTGTTGACTAATTTGTCGACAGACTCCTTAAAAGCCCTCATCTGAATCTCAGAGCCGTTGTCCGCAAAGTCGCCGACCACAAACAGAGCATCAAGAGACTTGTATGTATCGCTGTTTCTTGCGATTCTGTAAGCGATTTTAACTGCGTTTTCAAAACGCTCACGCTCGCGGGAGACCTCATCCTTATAGTGAACATCGCTGACTACCATAACACGAAAGACCGGGACAAAATTATTATCACTCATAGCTGTTCTCCTTTATTGTTGCAATCATAAAGGAATTGTAGCACAACAAAGCGGGTAAAACAATTAATAAGCTGTAAAACTTAAAAACCGGCAAGGAATCGCAGGCGAAAAATCAGTTTACACTTTACCCTCGTTGTGGTATTTTATATTAAAGAGCGAATAAATATTGGAGGATGAAATGCGAAGCACTTTTAAAAGGGCAATAAGGCTTACAGCGGCGTTTCTTGTAATCACCGCTTTGCTTTCAGCCTTGCCCGCCTGTGCAATCGGCAGCGAAACGGCGGTCGTATCCGTAAACGGCGTCGCCATTGACAATGAAATTTTCAGGTACTTCCTGAGTGAGGCCTACCTGTCCGCCGACAGCCGTGCTGACAGTGAGGATATTTTTACTTCAGCCGCCGAAAAATGCGTAAAATACGTTGCAGTTAATTCCGAGTTTAAGAACAGAGGCCTGATTCTCACAAATGTGGGCAAGGCACTGATGAACAGCGAAGCAACCCCTCTCTGGAATGTTTACAGGGATTATTATAATGAAATCGGCGTTTCAAAGACCACCTTTGTCAAAATAAAGCAGAGCGAGGCCTACGCAAACGCCCTGAGAACCGACATTTTCGACACTGGCGGTGAAAAGCAGATATCAGAAGACTTGATTAAGAACTATTTCGCCAAGAATTACGTGGGCTTCAGAGCTTTGGCAGGTTATTTTACCGCCATTGACGACAACGGCAATACGGTCAGACTCAGCAGCGACAAAATAGAGGAGATAAAAAAGAACTTCACCAATGCGGCAAACAGGATTAACGCCGGCTCGGACATTGAGGAGGAGGCTGTCCTGATGTACCCCGCCTCCAGCGAAGCGGAGCTTGAAACGGATTTCGTATTTTTAAGCCGCAAGGACGACGGCAACTACCCTGAGGGCTTTATCGATGCGGTGCTGGAGCTGCCCTACAACAAGGCAGAGGTGCTGACCTTCGAGGATTATATCTATATCGTCATCCGCTCAGACATAACAGGCGACAGTCAGCCGTATTATAAAGAAAGCCGCTATGACTGCTTTATGGCAGTTACTGACAGCCTGATGGAAAGTGAGATTATATCGTGGGCAAGAAGCTATAAGGCATCACTAAACCACGAGGCGGCGGAAAAGGCACTCGAAAAACTCTCTAAGAAGATAGACGCCTTTAAGGAGAAAAGCTCCGAAAAGGCTGAGGCGTTAAAATAGCAGAAACGAAAATTCATATATCTGAAAGGAGAACGCTATGAATAAGGACATTATTCACAATAAGGTTGTGGACACCATAATAGAACGCCGCACCATAAGGGAGTATAGCCCTAAGCAGATTACCGACAAAGAGCTTGACACCCTTTTAAACGCCGCACTCTGGGCGCCCAGCGGCAGGAATTCGCAGCCTGTGCATGTAAGGGTTTTGCAGGATACGGATGCACTTATACTCTTAAACGAGGACTTCAAAAACCTTGTTGGCTGGGACACTCCCGCCTACACCCGCTATGAGACTAACCCTGTCTATCATAACGCCCCTACAATGTTCTTCCTGTTTTCAGACCGTGAATGCCATATGGACGCAGGCCTTATGACCGAGAATATCTGCATAGCCGCAGAGAGCATAGGACTTGGAACCTGCATAATAGCCAGCGTCGGAGCCTTGATGAACGCCCCCGAGGGCAACATCTGGAAGCAAAGGCTCAATGTCCCCGAGGACTGGTATTTCCTCATAGCCATAGCCGTCGGCTACAAGGCGGAGGACCCCCCGCCGAAGCCCCGTGACGAAAGCCGTTTTCAGGTTATAAAAAAGATATAGCTACATAAAAAAGGCAGGTCAGACCTGCCTTTTTCTTATCAGCCTACATTTATTTTGAATACATACATGACTTCGCCGTTGTCCCAGTGCCCGATAACATCAAAGATATATGGTCCCTTTTCGGAGGGGACTTTAATGCTGTTTTCTTCATTCGGGTAGTCTTCACGGCTTTCATTCCACAAAGAAACATTAAAGCTTTTCGGTTTTTTACTGAAAGAAAGCTCTAAAACAGCATTCGGCTCAACCGTTACTGCACTGATTTTCTTAGCAATCTCAGGCAAAACAGGGTACTCCCACCTCGCACCTCTGAACAGAGTATCCCAGCCGAAGGGACATTTTATAACTTCTATCTGAGTTTTTTTATACTCTACCTTCAGGTCGGGTATTCGTGCATCATAGACGATGAAGCCGACAACAGAGACAATTACAATAATAATTGCGGCTAAAATCAGTTTTTTCTTCATACAGCACCTCCGAATTATCGGCAGAGTCGACTATATGACTGTAAATACGCTAAAACTGCTCCAGCAGAGCCTCCAGATTTTCCGCCACGACGGTGGGGGCAAAATCGTAATTCTTCATACTCTCCCTTGTGGTGACGCCAGAAAGTACAAGGGCGGTCTTTACGCCGTTTTTCACGCCGATATAGATATCCGTCTCCATCCTGTCGCCCACAAAGGCTATCTCGTCCTTTGTGTAGCCCGTATTGGCGCATACGAAGTCCACCGTGTGGGCATAGGGCTTGCCCATAATCAGATCCGGCTCCCTGCCCGTGGAGGTCTTAAACAGCGAAATAAATGAGCCGTTGTCCGGCATAAAGCCGTAGTCCGTGGGGCAGTTCACATCCGGGTGCGTGGAGATGTACTCTGCGCCACGCACCAGAATATATGCCGCATCCTCAATCTTTTTATATGTAATGGTCGTGTCAAAGCCGAGTACAAGGATATCAGTATTATCCCTGTCTGTCGTAAGCGTTATGCCCGCCTTAACAAAGTCATTTGTCAGATTCTCATTGCCGACAAGATAAACTCTCTTGCCCTCTCTGAACCGCTTTAAAAAGTCTATCGTGACGCTGGAGGATATGATTATCCTGCTCTCGTCATAGTCAAATCCGAGCTTTTTGAGCTTGTTTACGCAGGACTTTGCGTCATGCGAGGAATTGTTTGTGAAGAATTTAAAGTCAATGCCCCTTTTTGCTATCTCATTTAAGAATCTGTCGGAACCTCTTATCAGCTTATGGCCGAGATAAACGGTGCCGTCCATATCGAGTATGAGGCATTTAACGCCTTCAAAAGGTTTTGAATTCATGCTTTCCTCCGTCGTCAGCTTTCTAAGTTTGCGGCAATTCTAAGTATGGTTCTTGCGTCTGCAGCCGTGACAGTATAGCTTGCATCCATATCCCCCGCCTTGTTCTGGGCGTTGTTGAAATTCTCAAGCTTTGCCACGTTCCTTAATACAAGTCTTGCGTCAGCGGCAGTAACCTTGCCGTCGCCGTCCAGGTCGCCCCTGACAGTCACCTTGAAGGAGAACAGCCCTAAAAAGTCCTTCAGCACATAGCCGGTTTTAAGCACTTCGCCGGAGGACAGCTTTGAGGAGCCGTTATAGACACCTGAGAAAACAAAGTCCGTAATCAGGCCGTCAAGCAGCTGCTTTACAGTCGTACCCGCCGGTGCGGGAGTGACCGTGAAGGTTGTAAGGTCGACCCTGTACTCGCCTATGGGGATAATATCTACGGGAGCGGGCAGCGGATAAACTGCGGGGCTTTCAATCGAGCCGTAATACTTACTGTCCTTAGATGTGATGACCACCGTAATGGCCCTGCCCACGTCAGCCGCTGTGGGGATGTATTCATTCTTAGTAGCGCCGGCAATGTTCACCCCGTCACGCTTCCACTGATAGTTGAAGGAAAGACCCTCGGGCGTTACATCGGACACGTCAGCCTTCATCTTTCTGCCCGCCATGCGGATAAGTCCCGAAATATATACTGCGCCGTCAATGGCGGTCTTGCTCGAAATGGTGATTGTCCTGTTTATAACTGTCTTGCCGTTATTGCTGCTACTGTCCCACGCAACGACCCTGAAGGTGTATTTGCCCTCGGGCAGTGCGGCGAACTTAAACTTTGACACCAGAGCGTCAAGATAGAAGCGGTCGGAGTTCGGGTATCCGGTCTGCTCGTAAATTACCTTGTTTGAGGAGTTTATAAGCTGAGCAGTATACTCCTCTATAGTGTAGTTGGATGCCACGATTCCCGAAAGTGCATATTCCTCACGGGGCAGGAGATTCGTCGGAACAGAGTAATCGGGCATAGCCGAAAGAGTAGAGGCACTTGAAACGGTGAAGACATGCTCGAAGACGATTCTGCCTGTGGACATGGATTCATCCCTTGCGTAAACACGATAGAGATATGTGCCCTGAGCCAGCTTATTGAAGGTCAGTGCGGCGTCAACACCGGAGAGGTTATATGTCTTGGCGTTCGGATTTGCGGATTTTGTAAAGTATGCGGTGCCGTCTGTGCCGTAGATGCCCGCCGTAAGGCTCGTAATCTTATAGTTCGAGCTGACTGCACCGGCAATTTTAAAGGATACACCCGGCCTTAGCGAAATGGGATAGGTATAGCCCGCAGCCTTGAGCTTTGAATCGGAAGTCTGGTTTATCCTGTTTCTTAAGGACTGCACATAGGGGCCGCCGAGGCTCCAGGTGCTGCCGCCGTAATATACGTCATAGGGTATTTCGAGATACTGACCCGGGTCAACCTCGCTGCCGCCTATGTATAGCTTAAAATCAAGGTGAGGGCCCGTGGAATAGCCTGTTGAGCCCACATAGCCTATAATCTGCCCCGCCTTTACATAGACGCCCTTTTTGATATTGCTTTCTATGGAGCTGAGGTGAGAGTATCTTGAAACAACGACCTTACCGTTGATTTTGTTAGTATGCTCTATTTTTATGTACTTGCCCATAGCAATGCAGCAGTTATAATTCTTGCCCTCATTATGGGTACAGCTGTTGTCCACAAGGGACACAATGCCGTCGGCTGAGGCTATTACCGGCGTGCCGTTCGGAGCGGCAATGTCAATGGCCTTGTGATTCCTGCCGTCGCCATAGCCTGCCGTAACCCTTGAGGATGCGGGCACGGGCCATAAAAGGGCAGGGGAGGCCGCATAAGCGACAAGCTCCCCGGAAAAGAGCGCAAACAAAATAGAGGTTATCAGAATAATTGCCGCCGCTTTGCGGCAAATCAGCTTCGGATAATCTCTTTTATTCGGTTGTTCATTTTGAAGATATGTAGCGCAAAGAGTGTTCATCGACAAGGTTCTCCCAAGGGAATAATAAAACCATAATATTTACGCAATTTAATCATAACATTTCGTGCCTTCTCCGTCAACAAGCTGCAAAAAATGCCTAAACTTTCTTAATGCTTTTGATATATAATAATTTACCGTAAAATATGGAAATACTAATAGTGCTTCTGAAAATAAAAAAAGGTTGACATAAATTTAAGAATTGTTATATAATGTTCTCTGCTATACTTGCCGGAATAGCCTGCGTTTTAGGTTAAAACGCAAGGATTTTTATACAACCGCTTTGACGGTCCGGTTTTTTGTGCCGAAGGCTAAGTGCAGCCTCGGCTTTAATAATGAGCCGCATTAAAGGCTGAAAAGGAGGGTTTTTGATGAAAAGGACATATCAGCCCAAGAAAAGGCATCGCAAGATGGAGCACGGCTTCCGTAAGAGAATGGCTGACAGGAACGGCCGTAAGGTTCTCGCTCGCCGCAGAGCAAAGGGTAGGAAAGTACTCTGCGCTTAATGCAGCTGACTGATGGTGAGTGTTTTGCAAAATTATGAAACCCTGAAAACTAACAGTGGCTTCCGGAGAATTTACGCAAAAGGCAAATGCTTTGGCAATTCTTCGCTTGTCACTTATGTTTTAAAAAACAGTTGCAGCATCTCAAGAATCGGCATTACAACCAGCAAAAAGGTCGGCAATGCAGTAAAACGAAACAGGTCAAGACGGGTTATCAGGGCTGCGTTCAATGAGCTTTCGGGCAGAGTAAAGGTCGGTTACGATTTTGTATTTGTCGCAAGAGCGCTCACGCCCTACCTCAAGAGTCACGAGGTAAAGGCGGCAATGGAAAAGCAGCTTAAGGCTGCGGGCGTCTTGCTGTCTGAGCCAAAGCAGCAGGTAATTCAGTCTGACAAAGGGGAAACGTAAATATCCGCCTTCACAGCCTTTGGGAGTAAATATGAAAAAAGCAGTGCTTTCTCTTATAGAGTTTTATCAAAAGAGAATATCACCGCACTTTGCCCCAAGATGCAGGTATTACCCGACCTGCTCGCAGTATGCTAAAGAGGCTATCGAGCGGTTCGGGCTTTTTAAGGGTGGTTTGCTCGCAACACTGAGGTTACTCAGATGCAATCCGCTTTTCCCCGGCGGCTGTGACCCTGTTCCCCAAAAGAAACGAAAAAACACGGAGGACAGCAATGAATAATTTTCTGGCAGGAATAGGCGACATTTTTGCCGCCCCATTCGGATGGATCCTCGCCTTCCTCTATTCATTTACCAACAATTATGTACTTTCCCTTGTAATACTGACCGTTATCTTTAAGGTTATTTTGTTGCCCACGGCAATAAAGCAGCAAAAGGGAGCGGCCAAGCAGTTGCGCCTTCAGAACAAGGTCAACAAGATAAAGGAAAAGTATGCGGGCGACAACAGGAAGATTCAGGAGGAAACACAGGCCCTTTATCAGAGAGAGGGCTATTCTGCCATGACTTCGGGCTGCGCTCCGGCTCTTATTTCGCTGCCTATCATGATGGGTCTGTACGGAGTCGTATATACCCCTCTTTCAAGCGTTCTGAGAATATCCGAAGCGGTTATCGCCAAGCTTTCCGAAATCGCCTACGGCATCACCTCTTTGGGACTCGATAAGGCGGCAACAGGCAGACAGATTGAGATTAAGATTCTTGAGAACTTTGACTTGCTGCTTCAGAACGGCGCCGGCGAGGTTCTGACCCCCGAATTAATCGAGAGCATTCAGAAGTTTAACAACGGCTTCCGCTTTATGGGCATCTACCTTGCGGATGCGCCGAAGTTCAGCGTATTCAATGTGCTGTGGCTTATCCCCATTCTTGCAGGCGTAACCTCGGTTATGTCAACCCTATTCATGCTTATCAAGCAGAGAAAGACCAACCCCGCCATGGCAAACCCTGCCTCATCGGGCTGCATGGCTCTTATGCCGGTCGCTATGTCCGTATATTTTACCTTTTTATTCCCGGCAGGCGTTGGTGTATACTGGATTATCTCAAACATACTCCAGTTCATTCAGCAGGTGATTTTAAGCTATACCCACAACCCCCACAAGCTCGTTTCGTCGATTCTTGTGGATGAAACGGTACAGCGCCGTTCGAGAGAGAACAATATTAAGCACCTGAAGGCTTTAAGAGAAAAGCAGGGCGAATAATTTTATAAGTTTTGTTATTAATAATAATCGGAATATATTGTATTTCGCCCGAAGTAAAAGTGAAAACAGTGTCGAATTAAATGAAAACAGGCGGTGAAATTATTTGATTAAGGAAGCAATCGGGACAGGTTCGACCATTCAGGCCGCCATTGAGGAAGCACAAAGGCTTCTTTCAGCTCCCGAAGGAACCGATATACAGCATGAAGTGCTTGAAATGCCTCAGAAAAAGACCTTCGGCATTTTCGGAGGCTCCCCGGCAAGGGTAAGGGCTTATTACGAAGTACCGGATGAAGAGCCAAAGACTCAAGTCAAGGCAGAAGTCAAGGCAAAAGCAGCCGAAGAACCCGAAACAGAAGCAAAAGGCTTTAAGGCCTTATTCAAAGACAAGTCGGCCAAAAAGGTCGAAAAGGAAGCAGAAGTAAAACCCGAAACCAAAACAGTAAGCACAGACGAAGATAAGGTTCTGAAGTACCTTACCGATATAGTAGAGGGCATGGGACTCTCTGATGTAAAAATCACGATCAGCGACAACGGCGTCGAGTACGTCTACAATATCGAGTGCGACGATTACGGCGCATTGATAGGCAGACGAGGCGAAACCATCGACGCAATCCAGTACCTCATCAGGCTCTATGCCAACAAGAACGGCGACGAGCACAAGAGAGTATCCGTCAATGTGGGCGATTACAGAAAGAGAAGGGCAGACAGCCTTTCGGCCTTAGCCGGACGTACCGCAAAGCAGGTACTCAGGAGCGGCAGAAGCGTCACTTTAGAGCCCATGAACCCCTATGAGAGAAGAATAGTCCACACAGCCATTCAGGCGATTGACGGCGTCGACTCCCGCTCAATCGGTCAGGATGAAAGCCGCAGGGTAGTAATCTCCTTAGCCGAGGGCGCAAGACCCGCAGGCGGCGGCAGACCGAACCAAAGGTACAACAAGGGCGGCAAGAAGGGCGGCAAGCGCCCTCCTTCAAACGACCGTAACCAGAGCCGCAGCACAGCCCCCGCTCCCGCAGCGAACAATACAGAGGAGCAGAAAGCACAGAAGAAGGTTGACGTCACAAATGCCGCAAGATACGGCAAAATCGAAATCAAAAAAGAAGCAGACATTTAAGCACAAGACAGCAATACCACAGCCGCAAGGCTGTGGTTTTTGTTTTTCCCTCAAATATTGAAATTACTGGAAGTAAAGGGTATAATAGATTCAATTCAGACTTATAACTAAAAAGGTGGCAGCATGGATATAATCAAACACAATTTTACAGACGACGGCAGAGTAAACCTTACAATCTACATTCCCCACAGAAGCCCTGAACTGCATCAGCATCTTCGTCCCCTTGTGCTCGTATTCCCCGGCGGCGGCTACGGCTTCTGCTCCGACAGAGAGGCGGAACCCATCGCCCTCTCTTATAATGCCGCAGGCTTTAACGCAGCGGTGTTGAGGTATTCCATCAACCCCCATTCCTCCTATCCGAACCCCCTTGTGGACGCATCAAAGGCCGTTAAGTACATCAGGGACAATGCGGAAATGCTGCACACCGACAAGGACAAAATTGCCGTCTGCGGCTTTTCCGCCGGCGGTCACCTTGCCGCATGGCTTGCCACACAGTGGAACAATGAGGAAATAGCAAAACTGGCAGGCTGCGAAAACGGCGAAAATCAGCCGAACGCCGCTATACTCGGCTATCCCGTAATCAGCGGCTATGAGCCGACCCACAACGGCTCAATCAACAATCTGTTAAAGGACACGCCCGAAGCAGACCGTGAAAGACTTCGTGAAATCGTCTCCTGTGAGAAAAATGTAGGCGAGCATACCCCGCCCACCTTCATCTTCCACACCGCAGACGACGGCGCAGTACCCGTAATCGGCGCACTGAACTACGCAAGGGCAATGACGGAGCATAACAGACCCTTTGAAATCCACGTTTACAGAAGCGGCTCTCACGGCCTCTCCCTTGCAAACTATGTCACCGGCAAGCGTCAGGCCTCCATAAACAGTGATGTAGAAGGCTGGTTAAATCTTTCAGTCAGATGGCTGTTAAAAACCTTTAATTTCCCCCCTGCGATTGAAGACTAAAAAGAAGAAAGGTTGTGTTTCTTATGAGCCTCAAAAAAAAGCTTAAAGTAGCCATACCCGTTGCAGGACTGACCGTTGCGGCAGGTGCCGTTATGAAGCAGCAGAATATCTGCCCCATCTGTATTGTCAAAAAGGCGCTGAACGCAACACGCATCACCTACAAGAACGAGGGCAGATTTGAAAACGGCGTGGCACTCACTCCCCCCATGGGCTGGTCAAGCTGGAATCTGTTCAGGCACAGGATAAACGAAAACCTGATTTATGAAATAGCTGAGGCCATGGACAAGACCGGTCTTAAAGACGCCGGCTACATCTATGTAAACATTGACGACTGCTGGCAGTCCTCCTCAAGAGATAAGGACGGCAAACTCCAGGCCGACCTTGCAACCTTCCCGTCAGGCATCAAGAGCCTTGCAGAAAAGGTCAATGCTCTGGGACTGAAGCTCGGTATTTACTCCTCAAACGGCACTCTCACCTGCGAGGACCTGCCCGCCAGCCTTTATAACGAGGCAATCGACGCAGACACCTTCGCCGAGTGGGGCATAGAGTACTTTAAGTATGACTTCTGCCACAATAAGGCCATCCCCACAAACGCACCGGAAATAGATAAAATCTATTTAAGCCGACAGGGTGAGAGCGACTTCCTGATTATCGAGGCGGAAACCGGCAGACTCACCGGCAAGGCAAAGGTAATGGAGGACAGCAAGCTCGAAACAGGCAAGTATGTCACAGGCCTTTCCGCTAACGAAGGCGCACTTATCTTTGACAACGTAAGTGTGGATGAGGACGGCGAGTACATCCTCACCTTGGGACTGAGAAAAGCGGGACTTTACAATAAGTACGCCCAGATTTTAGTCAACGAAAAAGACAGCTATGAGACCTATATCCCCTCAACCAAGGGCTTTACCCATGAGGGCAGACATCAGATAAAGATTCGCCTTAACAAGGGCGAAAACAGCATTAAGATTTTCAACCCCGTAGCTTCAAGGTTTGACAGTGCGGTCATCCAGTACACCAATATGGGCAAGCAGCTCAAGCGTGCTACAAGGGAATACGCCGAAAAGACCGGACAGCCGGAGAAGCCGATTGTCTACTCTATCTGCGAGTGGGGCGTAAACCGCCCGTGGAAGTGGGGCGCAGGAGCAGGCAACCTGTGGAGAACCACAATGGACATCAAGGCCTTCTGGGCTTCTATCCTTGCAATTTACGAGTTTAATGTAAGGCTCTATAAGTATGCGGGCGTGGGCAACTGGAACGACCCGGATATGCTTGAGGTCGGCAACGGCAACCTGACTGACGACGAGAACATGGCGCACTTCAGCCTCTGGTGCATGATGGCCGCCCCGCTGATTCTCGGCAACGACGTCAGAACCTTCTTAAAGGAGGACGGCACCGTTGACACCGAAAACAAGACCTACAAGATAGTCACCAACCGTGACATGATTGCCATTGACCAGGACAAGCGTGGCATTCAGGGCAGAAGAATCAAGACCACCGTTTCCCTTGTGGACATCCTTGTCAAGCCCCTTGAGAACAAGGAACTGGCCGTCTGCCTGTTTAATAAGGGCGAGATGACCTCAAAGGCGGAAGTCTCTATAACTGAGCTGACCTCCTTAGGCTTCATCGACCTGCCGAAGGCAAAGGAGTATGAGGTAAAGGACATCTGGGCAGAACAGATTTTCACAAGTCAGGACAAAATCTCCGCCGAGCTCCCGAAACACAGCGTAAAGGTATACAGAATAAAGGCTATAACCGAATAAAACAAAGCTATCCCCAAGTCTGCTTTTATGCGGGCTTGGGGATTAATCATTTCCGCAAATAAGAATGGAGGCTAATCCATGAAAAGGCTTGTTTCTGTTTTTCTTGCCGTACTGACACTGTTTTTGTGCCTTGCACCCGCCTTAACCGCCACGGCTTCGGACGCACCTTTAACGGACGACGGTCTGCCGGTGGTTGTGGTACGGGGCATGGATTCTGACGCTCTGACCGTTGACCCCGGTGACGGCAGCTCCCGCAATGCGCTTGAAATCGATACAATGGGAATCGCACAAGCCGTGTTCAGGGCGGCGGCAGCAGGTATCAGGAATCTGAGCGCCGCCAAGGCGGTGGAATCGCTTATCGGCTCGGCAAATGAGCTGTGCAAATATATTGCCTGCGATAAAAACGGCCTCCCGCTCTACAGTGCGACCATTCCGACCTATCCGCTTGCCGTCAGTGAATATCCCGAACTGATTGAAGGCGGCTATTCGGAAGCTAATATCGTAAAAGCAGCTATTGACCATTACGGCGCCGAGCGCACCTACTATTTCGCCTACGACTGGCGAGAGAATCCTCTGACAGTGTGCGACGGCATTGCCGAAATGATTGACCGTGCGCTGCTTGAGAGCGGCAGCGAA
>JAAYOZ010000097.1 GCA_012520115.1 Clostridiales bacterium
ACTCCCTCTCGGTGCGGTAGCCTGCCCAGGAAAGAATCTCGGACAATACATCACCCAGAGCGCCGCCGCGGGCGTTGCCTATGTGCATGGGACCTGTGGGGTTTGCGCTTACAAACTCAACCAGCACGCTCTGACCCAGTCCCATGTCCGAATGGCCGTAGTTTTCCTTCTTTTCCTCAATATCCTTCAGGATATCGGAGTAGTAATCGGCGTTAAGACGGAAATTTAAGAAGCCCGGACCTGCGGTCTCGCAGCTCTCTATATATGTGCCCTCCGTAACAAGGCAGTCCTTCACGGCCTGAGCAATTTTCACGGGCGGCAGCCTGAAAACACGGGCCGAAGCCATAGCCGCATTGGATGAATACTCGCCGTGGGAGGGGTCTGCGGGTACCTCTATTGCAATTGGCGCATGCTCGCCCTCAGGTAGCAGTCCCTTTTCAATGGCGGTCATAAAAGCCTTGTCAATAGCCTCAATTATCTGATTCTTAGCCTTTTTAACAACAATACTCATTCTTCAAATTCCTTTCGGGATAATGCTAAATAACCGAAAACTCGATTGTCATTTCATTCTCGGAGGCAAGTCCTGCGTAGAAATCAATAGTGTAGCTCATTCGCAGGGTGCCGCCCTTCTCGGTCATGACAGACTCAACAGACTTTGCATAAATGCCGAGCATGAACTCACCGTAGGGAGTCTCATAGTGGCAGTTATGTCTGTTGTTCTGCTCAATTATAAATTCCGAGTTAAAGTCGCCGACTCTCACAATGGTAACGGTCTTTTTATTGACGACCCTTACCGTGGTGTTGCACTTTGTTCTCTCGTCAAAAAGCTCAACATACTCCAGAGTGTAATCATTCTCGTCGCCGCTGAAAGTACCCTTTGTGGTCACCTCATGGTTTTCGGAGTGTCCGCCCTCGCTTTGTATGTTGGTTATTTTTATTACAACATTCCTTTTCATGGATTCACTTTACCAATCCTAAATATTTTGCGTCAAATCTCAAAAGCGATTTCTATAAGTTTATCGATAAGCTCATTTATAGGCAGACCCGTATGCTCAAAGAGCTTGGGATACATGCTTATCGATGTAAAGCCCGGTATGGTATTGATTTCATTGAAGTACAGCCTGCCGTTGTCTTTACTGAGGAAGAAATCCACCCTCGCAAGACCTTTGCCGTCGAGTGCCCTGAAAACCCTTTCCGCCAATGCTCTCAGTTCATCCGAAACCTTTTCTGGAATCGGAGCGGGCATAAGCAGCTCGCTGTCGTCACTGATGTATTTAGCCTCATAGTCGTAGAACTCTTTTTTGGGTACAATCTCACCGACGACGGAGGTCTTAACGCCCTGCATCGAGCCTAAGACAGAGCACTCAAGCTCCCTTGCGTTTATTGCCTCCTCGGCAACGATTTTGAAGTCGTGCTCAAAGGCCAAGTCAATAGCCTTCCTTATATCCGCTTCGGTTTTAGCCTTGCTTATGCCCACCGAGGAGCCTGCGTTTGCGGGCTTAATGAATACCGGCAGCCCGAGCTTATTTATTATATCGGAGATTATGCCGTCTGCATTGACGGAATAGTCATAGCTGTTAAAAGAGAGCCACTTTGCCTGCGGTATGCCCGCCGCATCGGCAACAAGGTTTGTGAAGGCCTTATCCATACAGGCGGCACTCGAAAGCACCCCGCAGCCCACATAGGGTATGCCGCACATCTCAAACAGTCCTTGAATCGTGCCGTCCTCGCCGTTTTTGCCGTGCAGCACCGGGAAAGCCGCATCAATATGAATTCTTTCTTTAATTGCTTCGCCCGCATTGTCAAAAATCAGAAGCTCCCTTGAGCCGTATGCAGAGGAGAGAACAGCGGGGCTTGTTTTGCCCGAAGAAATCCACTCATCATTCGGTATCAGGTCGACCTCGCCGTCGTAGAAAAGCCAGTCGCCGTTTCTGCTTATTCCTAATGTATATACATTGTACTTATCTCTCGGTATGTTTTTTATTATGCACTCCGAGGAGCGAAGCGAAACCTCATATTCGCTGGACTTACCGCCGAAAATTACAAGAACATTCTTCAAAATAACATCTCCTATGGCTTATATACTGATTGCCGAAGCACATTAAAATTATAATTGCGTAAACAATATAATAGCACAACCGGCTTTAATTTTGCAATTAATATATGCATATTACTTCCAATTTTTGATTTATGGATTTCTCCAAAATCCGACACGGGACCTGCACTAAGTCAATTATGAAGGCATATAATGTATTACCTGTTATTGTATCCAAATACGGGAAGGCGCAAAACAAACACACTTTTCCTGACGGGAGGCCTATATGCTGCAAGCTCTATTGGATTTTATAGCCGCAAATGTCCTGTACATAACGCTGCACCTGAATAACTACGGAGCCTTTCCGCCGCCTCTCAAGCCGTCGGAGGAGAAAATGTATTTTGAAAGGCTTAAAAACGGGGATGAGGAAGCAAGAAAAAAGCTCATAAAGCACAATCTCAGGCTTGTCGCACATATAATCAAGAAATATTATTCGGGCTGTTCCGAGCAGGATGACCTTATTTCCGTCGGCACAATAGGCCTTATAAAAGGCATCAACAGCTTCAACCCCGACAGAGGCATAAAGCTTGCCACCTATGCGGCACGGTGCATCGAGAACGAGGTTTTTATGTATTTCCGTCAGGAGAGGAAGGGAATGCAGGATATTTCCCTTTGCGAGCCGGTGGAAACGGACGGGGAGGGAAATCCGCTGACCTTAATGGAGATAATCCGCATAGAGGACACGATAGTCGAGGATATAGACAGTAAGCTCAAAGAGAATATGCTTAAAAAATTCGTAGACGAGATCCCCCATGAGCGTGACAAAACAATAATAACTCTCAGATACGGCCTTAACGGCAACGAGCCCATGACCCAAAGGGAGGTTGCAAACCTGCTGGGAATATCAAGGTCCTATGTTTCCCGAATAGAAAAACGAGTCCTGCGCTACTTAAACAGAAGATTTGAAACCGAAACCTGCATATAGAGAGTCTCAAAGAAGTCGGGCTGTACCCTTGTGGTACAGCCCGCTTTTAAGGATGTATAAAATAGAGATGGAAAAGAATGGATTCGTGACAGTTAAGAATATATTAAAACATAAGTAAGGCGTCTGGGCTGACTTCGTTGAAAAGTACAGCGACTATGATAGTCAGCAGAGAGAACCCCATAACTATCAGTGACGGTAAAAGAACTGACTTTCTCTTTTCTATAAATGCCTTCATCGCTGTATCCCTCCTTTTTGTATTGCATATTCATTATAGGAACTTAATAACGAGAAGTACACTAAAGCATAATTACAAAATAAATACAGTTTTGTAATAAATAAAGGGAAATTATTACAATGCTGAAATAAATAAAACCGATTTCAACAAAAAAGCTAATTTTATATAAAAATCATATCTTTTTCGCAGCCTGTATTAAATATGCGATAAAAATGCATAAATTTTAATAAAATGTTTGATTTTTTCTGCAAAAGCTATTATAATATGGTATGGTTTTAAACAATCAGTGTATATATGCACTGAATATATTCATTAAAATGAGTTTATTACTGATGAAGAAAGTACATAAGTTACT
>JAAYOZ010000098.1 GCA_012520115.1 Clostridiales bacterium
CCGCCCCGCCGCACCACACCCGCCTTGGGGAAAGGCAACGCCCGCCCCGCCCGCCGTGGGGAGTGCAACTCACGCCACCCGACTTTGTGGGAAAGAAAACCCCGCATCCCGCACGCGCCCGCAAGCCGCTCCGCCGCACCCGTCAACCGTTGTCCCCGCAAGCCCCCCTTGAAAGAGAAAAAGGCGGAACGAAGCCGGACACAAACGGAATAAGGGAAAAATTTAATGAAAAACTTAAAAAAAGGTATTGACTTTAAATTTAAATATGCTATTATAATAACAGTAGTCATTACTATTATTGATTGGTGATTGCGAAATCGCAGGCGGAGTTTCGGGCAAGGCCCATCTAAGGCTCAGAGAGCCTGAGGGCAGTGAACAACGCCGAGGGAGCGGCCTAAGGTAAGCCGGGTTATAACCGGGACTGGTCTTCAGGCTATGGCTGATGGCAAACCAGACGGCCGCCGCCCCCGCCCAACGGCAGGGCTATGATACCCCCCCGACGGCAGAGCCGAGCGCACAAATAAATTTAGCGAGTGATTTTTATGAAAAGACACAGCAAGCAAAGAGATTTAATAATGGAAGCTCTGGGTAAGCTCGACCACCCCACGGCGGCTGAAATCCACGCATACATCCTGCGCCAGTACCCGAAAATCAGCCTCGGCACGGTTTACAGGAATCTGTCCGAGCTTGCGGCGGCGGGCGTGATTCTCAGACTCCCCTCAGGCGACGGCTCCGACCGCTTCGACTGTAACGCAGACGAGCACTTCCATGTAATATGCACCGGCTGCGGAAGGATTTTCGATATCCTGTCCCACCTGCCGAAGGATGCAATAGAAAGCCTCGACAAAACCGCCAGAGAACACACCGGCGTGAAAATCACAGGCAGGGACATAAGCTTCAAGGGCATCTGCCCGGATTGCGCATCACGGTAAATTAAGGTGCGCCGCACCGTCAATATAAAACAGAAACAGGGAGGAAATTATTATGTCACTCATAGGTAAAAAGGTAAGCGATTTTAAGGTAAAAGCATTTCATAACGGAGAGTTCATCGATGTAACCCGGGAAGATTTAAAGGGCAAGTGGTCCGTATTCGTCTTCTACCCGGCAGACTTCACCTTCGTCTGTCCCACTGAGCTGGGCGACCTGGCCGACAACTATGACAAGTTCAAGGAGATAGGCTGCGAGGTCTACTCCGTGTCGACCGACTCACACTTCGTCCACAAGGCATGGCACGACGCTTCCGACACTATCAAAAAGATTAAGTACCCCATGCTTGCAGACCCCACAGGCAAGCTCTCAAGGGACTTCGACGTCTACATTGAGGAGGACGGCATGGCTTTAAGAGGCAGCTTCGTCATCAATCCCGACGGCGAGATAGTCTCTTACGAGGTCAACGCCACAAACATAGGCCGTGAGGCTTCCGAGCTGCTCAGAAAGGTTCAGGCAGCACAGTTCGTAAGGGACCATGACGGCGAGGTCTGCCCCGCAAAGTGGAGACCCGGCGAAAAGACACTCAAGCCCAGCCTTAATCTTGTAGGCAAAATCTAAGAAGGACGTGCGGAGCGACTTCCGGTCAACCCCGGGATTCGCTCCGTTAAATCGAAGCGAAAGGGGCGGGACAAATGAACAGCAATTTATATGATTTAATAATTATCGGCTCCGGCAGTGCGGGCATGACTGCGGGCATTTATGCGGGCAGGTCAAGGCTCAAGACCCTTGTCATAGACAAGGAGAGGGCCGGCGGCCAGATTTCCATAACAAACGAGGTTGCCAACTATCCGGGAATACTGAACATTTCCGGCCCCGAGCTGTCGGACAACATGAAGAAGCAGGCTCAGAGCTTCGGCGCAAAGTTCCTTGATGCAGAGGTCACGGGCGTGGAGCTTGAGGGCGACATTAAGACAGTAAAGACCACGGCTGGCGACTATCAATCCCTTGCGGTCATCCTTGCCGCAGGCGCCGTGCCGAGGGTCCTCGGCTTTAAGGGCGAGCAGGAGTACAGGGGACGTGGCATCGGCTACTGCGCCACCTGTGACGGCGAGTTCTTCACGGGCATGGATGTCTTTGTAATCGGCGGCGGCTTTGCTGCGGCGGAGGAGGCCATGTTCCTGACCCGTTATGCCAAGAAGGTCAGGGTAATCGTAAGAGAGCCTGAGTTCAACTGCTCCAAGATGATTGCCGAAAAGGTTCTGAATTACCCCGGCATCGAGGTCACCTTCAATACGGAGATAAAAGAGGTCGGCGGCGGGGATGTGCTCAAGTACGCCATATTCGAGAACAACCGGACAGGCGAGAGGACAAGGTACGACGTTCCCAAGGGGGATGTATCCTTCGGCGTGTTCGTCTTTGCCGGCTATGTGCCCCAGACGCAGCTCTTCAAGGGCATTCTGAATCTCGACGATTACGGCTATGTCATCACCGACGAGGACATGCGCACGAACATCGAGGGCGTCTATGCGGCAGGAGATATCAGGCCCAAGAAGCTCAGACAGCTTGTCACGGCCGTTGCCGACGGAGCTATCGCAGCAACAGAGGCGGAGAGATATATCAACGAAAAGAAGGAGCAACTCGGCATAGTTGTCGAGCAGGAGGAGAAGGCCGACGACGGCGAATTCCTTGACGATGAAATCAAGGAGCAGCTCTCGTCCATCTTCGAGGTTTTCCAAAATAAGGTCACAATCGCCGCAGTATTAGAGGGCGATGCAGAGCTTTCAGACGAAATGAAGGGCTTCCTTCAGTCCGTCACTGCGCTGACAGACAAAGTTGAGCTGAAAGTCATGAGCGCCGCAGAGCTGAAAGCTCTTGGTGCAAGCGTAGATGTTCTGCCCACGGCGGCAATACTCAACAGTAACGGCGAATATACTGGCATTCAGTTCCACGGCGTCCCCGGCGGACATGAGTTCAACTCCTTCATCATAGCCCTTTACAACACGGCAGGCCCAGGTCAGGAGGTTTCCGAGGCGACACTTTCCGAAATTGCGAAGATAGACAAGCGTGTCAACGTCAAAATCGGCGTATCCCTCTCCTGCACACTCTGCCCCGATGTTGTGGCAGGCTCCCAGCTCATAGCCTTAAAGAACAGAAATGTTGAGGCCCAGATGATAGACCTGTCAAAGTTCCCGGAGATAAAGAACAAATACTCGATTATGAGCGTACCCGCCATTATCATAAATGATGAGAAGGTACATTTCGGCAAAAAGAGTATAGAGGAGCTGTCAGAAATCTTCAGGGCCTGAAGCTAAACAGCCCCCCAAAGGGTAAAAATATAAAGACCGCATCATAGGCATATCACTTATGGTGCGGTCAACTTTTTATGCTATTACAGGTATGGTTCAAACTCCGAATTGATTTGCTATTTCTGACAAACAGGTTAACCTCAAATCATTATAATATCCGTTCAATTAGACCGGCTTCTTAACAAGGCGCAATGGCGGATTGATTATGTTCGAAAAATACGAAAACGGAATACTGAATCAGGCGATTCTTCGTGCTATAAAGTATTCTTTACCGGCGACAGCCTGACAAAAGGAGCTGCAGCGCCGCAATGCCGTCCCGCCGCCTGCCGCCGAGGGGTTTGTTTTTTTTTGCGCCTGTCGCACGCACCCGCTCCGCTCCTTGCGCCCGCCGCCCCCCCTGCGCCGAACGC
>JAAYOZ010000099.1 GCA_012520115.1 Clostridiales bacterium
CCCCCTCCCGCCGCCTTTCCCCCTCCGCCGTCTTCCCCCTCCGCCGTCTGATTTGCGGGGCGGCAAACGGGGCTTGACTTAGGTTCGGTTCAGGGCAGGGCTTTCCATGCGTTGCGGAGGTTCGGGCTTTCCGACACCCTGCGCTCTGCCATCGCAGTTTAATGGGCGGGCTGGGGTTAATTTTGAAAATTGAGGTGAGAATTTGGGACTGTTCAGCAAAAAAGAGCCCTTATCAACGGGGGCGGCAGCCGCTCCCCAGACAAGGGCTAAAGGGCAGAAGAGCTTTTTCGATGACTATATGAATATGTGCAGCTTTCACGGCGACGCAAATCTCTACAAGACCCTCAGAGAGAGCGTTCCCATTATCGATGCGGGCATAAGGAAGTTAGCAAGGCTCATAGGCGGCTTTGAGATTCGCTGCGAGAACTCATACACGCAAAGGCAGGTCGATGAATTTCTGAAAAATGTGGTCGTCGACGGCTGCCAGCGGGGTATTCACAGCTTCGTAAGCGCTTATTTCGAGCAGCTTCTTACATACGGCACTGCGGTGGCCGAAATCCTTCCGGGCAGGGCTTCGCCCGCAGAAATGTCGCTGTATCGGGCGGATTTAAGGGACATAGTGCTCACAAGGGACAAGAGTGACAGCTCAAAGGTGCTTGTCTGCACCATGACCGGCTCACAGCCCGTACCCGTGCGGCATCAGGAGCTTATCCTTCTGACACTGCTAAATCCCGATGCGGGCAGCCTTCAGGGCAACTCCATATTAAAGGGTCTGCCATTTATAAGCAGTGTGCTGATGAAGATTTACAACACAATCGGCCTTAACTTCGAGCGTGTGGGGAATCTGCGCTATGCGGTGACTTACAGACCGAAGAACGACCCTAATGACAAGCTCTACGCCAAAGAGAGGGCCATGCAGATTGCCTCCGAGTGGTCGGCGGCCATGCAGAGCGGCAGCGAAATCAAGGACTTCATTGCCGTGGGCGATGTGGACATCAAAGTAATCGGTGCGGACAATCAGGTTCTTGACAGCGAGGTCCCCGTCAGGCAGCTGCTCGAGCAGATAATAGCAAAGCTCGGCCTGCCGCCCTTTATGCTGGGACTTAACTGGTCCACCACGGAGCGAATGGCCGCCCAGCAGACCGACATACTCACAAGCGAGCTGCAGTTTTACAGAAAGCTTTTAAATCCGGTGCTTCAGAGGGTCGTCGGCACGTATATCAGGCTTAACGGCCTTAAAGGCGGCTTTTCTGTAAAGTGGAACGAAATCAGCCTTCAGGACGAGGTGGAGCTGTCAAAGGCAAGGCTCAACAACGCAAGAGCCGCCGAAATCGAGCAGGGGTTAGAGCCTGAAATCGTCACTGATGAGAGCTTAACGGAACAGGAGGAAACTTTTTGAAAAAAGAAAAGAGATTAAATGAAGCTGTTTTTTCCGTTACGAAATCGGACATTGAGAAAATCAACAGCTACTCCTTAAAGCCGCTGTCTGAGGAGGAGGTCTTCGTCTTCAGCGTCATCCTCTGTGACAACGAGATAGACAGGGACTTTGAGCGCTTCTCTGTTGAGAGCCTTAAAGCCTTAAAGGAGCTGTTCAAGGGCGTGACGGGCATCTTCGACCACAGCATGAGGGCCGAAAACCAGACCGCAAGGATATTCGACACTGAGCTTATTACGGACAAAGAGCGGACAACCTCCGCAGGGGAGCCTTATACCTATCTCAAGGCACACTGCTATATGCTGAGAAACGAAAAAAACAAGAGCCTGATAGCTGAAATCGAAGCGGGCATTAAGCGTGAGGTCAGCGTATCCTGCAGTGTCAAAAGGGCTGTCTGCTCTGTCTGTAAGGCGGAAAACTCTTCCTGCTCCCACAGACCCGGCACACAGGTCGAGGGCAGGCTGTGTCACAGGATTCTCTATGATGCTGTCGACGCATACGAGTGGTCCTTTGTAGCGGTTCCCGCCCAGAAGGGCGCCCGTGTAACAAAGCAGTTCGGAAAAACAGAGGAAAGCAAAAGAGGTGAAAAAAGCGTGACAGACATACTTAAAAAACTCGGTGAGCAAAAGGGTGAAACGGTGCTCGACGCCTTTGAAACGGCGCAGCTTAAAAGCTATATCGCAACCCTCGAAAGGGCGGCTGCGGACGGCGAGCATTACAAAAGCAGCCTTATGAAAAAGGCGCTGTCCCTGTCGGCAGTAAGGCTGCCCAAAATGGACACCGCCGTTTTCAAAACCGTTCTGGAAAGCCTTCCCGCAAAGGATTTGGAAGCACTTGTTAAGGGCTTTGCGGATGAGGATGGCCTTGATTTTGCTCCTCAGCTTATTCCCGAGGCTAAAACAGCCTCACCCGACAACAGCGGGTTCAGAATTTAAGTAAGAAAGGATGTTTTTATGTTAGTTTCATTAAAAGGCTTTGACGAGAAAATTATTACCTTGCAGGCCTCGGATTCGGTTACGGCGGGCGTCGCAGTCAGCATCTCCGGCAACAACGAGGTCACAGCCGCTTCTGAAGGCACCGATGTCTTCGGACTTGCTTTAAGCGTCAGGGAGGGCTATGCGGCTGTTCAGGTGGGCGGCTTTGCCACCTTACCCTGTGCGAACATTGAGGATGCAAGCGTCGGTTATCAGGGCATTACAGGTGCCGACGACGGCGCCGTCTCCATAGACGACAGCGGCCGCAAGGTCTTTATTCTCAGTGTCAACGAGACAGACGGCACAATCGGAATTATTCTTTAATTCAGAGAGGAGAAATACTATGTCTTATGAAAACATCAGGCTCGAAAAGGGCATGTACTCGGCAAAGGGCGGCTTTACGGCGGCTCTTGAGGCACTTGACCCTTCCGAGAATTACAAGGGTACCGCCCTTGAGGGTCTTGACGCATACCAGCGTCAGCTTAAAAGATTCGACATCAGAGTGGGCGGCCCCGGCAGCGACAAGGTAGAGAAGTTCTTCAGTACCTCCGAGTCCGCAGCCCTCTTCCCCGAATATGTCTCCCGCGCCGTAAGGCAGGGCATGGAGGATGCGAATATCCTCCCGAAAATCGTCGCAACGGTCACAGACATCGACGCACTTGATTACAGGACAATCACCTCCATTCCTTCAGAGGACGACAAGGAGCTTAAAATGGTTGCCGAGGGCGCTATTATCCCCGAAACCAGCATCAAGACCAAGGAGAACCTTGTCCGCCTAAAGAAAATGGGCAGGATGCTTGTGGCCTCATACGAAGCTATCCGCTTCCAGAGGATTGACCTGTTCACCGTCACCTTAAAGCAGATAGGCGCACAGATTGCAAGAAGTCAGGTTCAGCACGCCATTGCCACCATTCTCTTAGGCGACGGCAACGAAAATCCGGCAGAAATCGTGGATACAAAGGAGGAAGGCGTTCTTACTTACTCAGACCTTCTTGATTTCTGGGGCAAGTTCGACCCCTATGAGCTCAACGCCATACTCGCCACGCCCGAAGTCTTGAGGACGATACTTGCCATGGAGGAGTTCAGAGACTCCGTTGCGGGACTTTCCTTCCACGCCACGGGCAAGCTCGTGACACCCCTCGGAGCAGAGCTTGTCAAAATCCCCTCCTTCGCTGCGGATGTCCTTATAGGCCTTGACAAAAACTGCGCCCTTGAGCTGGTAAGAGCCGGCGGCATTGTGACCGAGTATGACAAGCTCATTGACAGACAGCTTGAGAGAGCGGCCATCACCTGCACCTTCGGCTTCTCCAAGATTTTCGACGACGCCTCCAAGGTTATCGTTCTGGAGAGAGCATAAGCCCTTGCCCTGTGCCGACAGGTACAGGGCAGATTTTAAGAAAAAGGTGAGTTTATGATAAGTCAGTGGGAGGTTTTTGAAAGGCTCAGGCAGGTGATAAGCATATCGGACGAGGATGCACCCGCCCTGCTGCCCTTCTGCAAGGCTGCGGCATTGAGTGTTGAGCGTCGGCTTAAATACAAAAGGGATTCGGGTAATCAGCTCATTATCATGCTTTGCGCCATGACTGCCCTGCATAGGTTCCTGCTCTCACGCTCCGCCACAGACCAGGAGTTCACAAGCTTCAGGGCAGGGGACGTGACGGTCAAAAAGGGCTATAAGGAGACCCTTCAGGCAGCCTCAGACCTTGAGGCGGCGGCCTTTAAGGAGGCGGCGCATCTTTTAAAGGACGACGCCTTTTTATTCGGGCGAATATAGCGGGCAAATAAGGGGAGGTGCTTTTTTGGCAGCGGTAAATGCGATTTTATCTAAATACGGCAGGGACACCCGGATTAAGGACACAACGGGCTGGAGCACAAAGTCCTTCAGAGCCTTCATACAGCCGCTCAGATATAAGAACAAGATGTATCTTGAGGGAACGCCCACCGAAATCGGCGTTATCGATTCCGGCTATTATCTTTACATCGGTCCCCCGGAGCACAGCTTTGAGCATCTGCCGAGCGGCTATTATATCGAGTCTGCGGGCAAGAGATTCCTTGTGGACAGATTCGAGAAAATCTATAAGGGCAACAGCGTGTTCTATATCTGGGCGGTAATAAAGGATATGGAGGGGCAAGATGTATATAACTGATTCCTTTCCCGAAACTCTTAAAAACTGGCTGGCGCTGCAGCTTGACGGCAAGGGCTATGACCTTATGACAGAGTTCCCGCGCTGGCAGAACAATGAGCCGATTATCGCCCCGACCATTGCAATCGGCGTAAAAAGCTCCAGCATAAAGCAGAAGTACGACGAGTACGGCGAGAAGGTACACGGCGTTATGGAGATGATAGCTACATTCGACATAAGCATACATAACCCCGTGCGAATCGGCGGATACAGGCTTCATACGATTTTCTCTGAAATTACGGACCTGCTGCTGTTTAACACAAATCTCGACATCCTCGAAATCGGCAGCGGCAAGATGGAGTATGTAAGACTGACCGACAGCATAAAAATGGTCGGCTTCGTGACTCTCAGGGCGGATATAGTGCGAAATCCGAACGGCGGCTATTCTTCACCCTTGGAGATTTAGAGAGAGTAAAACAATAAGAGATACCGTCCTGCAAAAGCAGGGCGGTATCTTTGTATTATGAGGCTTTTTGGTAGCATAATAAATATATCCGTATAGTACGGCAAAAGGAAAACCCTGTAAGAAAATGCATAATTCAGTCACATAACCTGTATTAATATACAAACAGCATAGGCAAATTCTCTGTCGAAAATTATCGATTTTTTAAGGGTTTTTCGGGTATTTTTCCGCCTTAAAACCGGCAGGGAAAAAATCGCTCTGAGCCTTAGAGCCTTCTAAGCTCGGCGGGGGAATTTATTTTATTAAAATTATTGACATTCCGACAAATAAACTCTATATTGTAATTTGTCGACTGCTTATGTCGTTCTTCCGTAGAGAATACGAATATTGCGAGAGGGGCTGCATAATTGGAAAAAAACATTATCATCGACCTGAAAGACATTTCGGTGTCCTTTGACGGCGAGCCTGTACTGAACAATATCAATCTATATATTCGTGACAACGAATTCATAACTCTGCTCGGTCCGTCCGGCTGCGGAAAAACCACCACGTTACGCATTATCGGAGGTTTTTTGAAGCCGGATACGGGACGGGTGATTTTTAACGGTGAAGATATCACTAATCTCCCGCCGAACAAGAGACAGCTGAACACGGTCTTTCAGAACTATGCTCTGTTCCCGAACCTGACGATAGCCGAGAACATTGCATTCGGTCTCAAAATCAAGAAAAAGAGAAAAGACTATATCAACGATAAAATAAAGTATGCCTTGAAGCTTGTAAACCTTGAGGGCTATGAGGACCGTATGCCCCAGTCGCTAAGCGGCGGCCAGCAGCAGAGAATAGCCATCGCAAGGGCGATAGTCAACGAGCCTAAGGTTTTGCTGCTTGACGAGCCGCTGGGCGCTCTGGACCTTAAAATGCGTCAGAGCATGCAGTATGAGCTCATCAGGCTAAAGAACGAGCTGGGCATAACTTTTATTTATATAACCCATGACCAGGAGGAAGCCCTGACCATGTCTGATACCATTGTCGTTATGAACAAGGGTAACATACAGCAGATAGGCACTCCCGAGGATATATACAACGAGCCCAAGAACGCTTTCGTCGCTGACTTTATAGGCGAGAGCAACATAATCGACGGCATTATGCTTGAAGATAAGCTGGTAGAGATACTCGGCGCAAAATTCCCCTGCGTTGACTCCGGCTTTGGCAGAAACAAGCCCGTCGACGTGGTCATAAGACCTGAGGATGTAGACCTGGTAGAGCCCGAAAAGGGCACTATTACGGGCGTAGTCACCTCTCTATTGTTTAAAGGCGTACATTATGAAATGGATGTAATGGCAAACGGATATGAGTGGCTTGTCCACAGCACCGATATGGTTCCCGTAGGCAGGGAGGTGGGTATTTCCGTTGACCCCTTTAACATCCAGA
>JAAYOZ010000016.1 GCA_012520115.1 Clostridiales bacterium
CGCCGTCTTTTGTGATAAACTAATTTTGATTTTACTTTTGCAGAAACTATATACAATAACGAGAAAGCGGTGATTATTATTAAGCTGCTATTGATTGACGGCAACAGC
Source organism: Clostridiales bacterium (assembly GCA_012520115.1). Classification (GTDB taxonomy): domain Bacteria; phylum Bacillota; class Clostridia; order Oscillospirales; family Acutalibacteraceae; genus DTU053. The sequence goes on from JAAYOZ010000016.1 coordinate 109, forward strand.
ATCATAAACCGTGCCTTCTACGGCATTAAGCTGTTGACCACCAAGGACGGAAAATATACAAACGGCATTTTCGGCTTTCTGAATATTCTGCTGTCCCTGCTTGACTCGATTAAGCCCGATGCCGTTGTCGCCGCTTTTGATTTGAAGGGGCCTACCTTCAGGCATGAGATGTACGAGGGCTACAAGGCGCAGCGCAAGGGCATGCCCGACGAGCTGGCACAGCAGCTGCCCGTTCTGAAGGATTTACTGAGGGCTTTCGGCTACAAGGTTATCGAAAAAGAGGGCTATGAGGCGGACGATATTATAGGCACCCTGTCCGATAAAAGCGGCGCTGAGTGCTATATCGCCACCGGCGACAGGGACTCCCTTCAGCTTGTGAATGACAGGGTCAAGGTCATACTTGCCTCCACAAAGGCGGGCAGCCCCGTTTCTACGGTCTATGACGAGGCGAAGATTCTTGAGGAGTACTCAGTCAGCCCCGAAAGGCTTATTGATATTAAGGCACTTATGGGCGACTCTTCGGACAATATTCCCGGTGTTGCGGGCATTGGTCAGAAGACCGCCTGCTCCCTTGTGGCTAAATACGGCTCGCTCGAAGAAATTTACGACAAAATTGAGGAGCTTGAGGTTTCCCCGTCCGTTAAAACAAAGCTGAAAGAAGGCAGGGATTCGGCCTTTTTAAGCTATAAGCTGGGCACAATCGAAAAGGCTGTTCCCATTTCACATAAGGCAGAGGACTACCTGCCGGACAAGCGTGACGAAACACGGCTTGCGGGGCTATTGACCTCACTTGAGATGTATAAAATGCTCGACAGGCTCGGACTGAAGGCTGCTTCCCTGCCCGCAGCAGAGGAGAAGATTCAGACCCTTAAAACCCTGCGGCTTGTGACGGACTTTGACGCAGCAGAGCTTATTAAGCGGGTTAAAGAGTCAAAGAAGCTGTATCTGAACATTGACAGCATTGACAATAAGATTAACAGGTTCTGCGTAAACTGTGACGACAGTCTGTACTTTAAGCTGCTTGACAATCAGGACGCACAGAACTTGCTTAAAGGGCTGCTGTCTGACGCTGACACGGAGAAGCACTTTAATTCCTCGAAGGCTTTACACTATTTTGCCTTTGAAAACGGCTTTAACATTGAAAATGTTGAATCTGATGTTCAGCTTGCGGGCTATCTTATCAACCCCAATGTGTCAGACTATTCGGTCAACACCTTGGCCGCAGAGCACGGCGCTGCAATCCCCGAAATCATCGTCAGCGAGAACGAGCAGGACTTATATGAGCGTAACATTGCCTTTATTGAGTCCGCCGCTCACCTGCCCGCCGTCTGCGAAATGACCGGAAAGGTTCTGGCGGACTTAGGTCAGACGGAGCTTTATTCTGACATTGAGCTGCCCCTTGCAAGGGTTTTGGCCAATATGGAGCTGGTGGGCTTTGAGGTTGACGCAAAGGGCATAGAGGGCTTCGGCGCTGATATTTCGGCTAAACTGGATGACATTACAAACAGGATATATACCTTTGCGGGTCAGGAGTTTAACATCAACTCGCCTAAGCAGCTCGGCGAGGTGCTGTTTGACAAGCTGAAGCTGCCCGTCAGGAAGAAGACCAAAAGCGGCTACTCCACAAATGCGGAGGTGCTTGAGAGCCTTCGATTCGAGCATCCGATTATCCCCGACATCCTTGAATACAGGACGCTGGCGAAGCTTAAATCCACCTACTGCGACAGCCTTATAAGGGAAATCCGCTCCGACGGCAGGATTCATTCAACATTAAATCAGACGGAAACGAGGACGGGCAGGATTTCATCTACAGACCCGAATCTGCAGAACATCCCCGTAAGGCAGGATTTAGGCAGGGAGCTTAGGAGATTCTTTAAGGCTAAAGATGGCTGGGTGCTTGTTGACGCCGACTACTCGCAGATTGAGCTGAGGGTTTTAGCTCACATGGCAAATGATGAGGCCATGCTCGAAGCCTTTAACAACGGAGACGACATTCACGCTATCACCGCCTCGCAGGTCTTTAAAATGCCCCTTGATATGGTGACTCCCCTGATGCGAAGCAGGGCAAAGGCGGTCAACTTCGGCATAGTTTACGGCATCGGTGCATTCTCACTTTCGCAGGACATCGGCGTCAGCGTTGCCGAGGCGGACAGGTATATCAAGGCCTATCTCGGCCATTATGCAGGGGTCGCAAGGTTTATGAAAACGGCTGTCGAGAACGCCAAAGAAAGAGGCTATGCCACTACGATTTTTAACAGGCGAAGATATTTGCCGGAGCTTAAATCCTCTAATGCAAATCTGCGCTCCTTCGGTGAGAGGGTTGCGATGAATATGCCCATTCAAGGCACGGCGGCGGATATTATTAAGCTTGCCATGATAAAGGTTCACCACAGGTTCGTCAAAGAGGGCATGCAGGCAAGGCTTATTATGCAGGTTCACGACGAGCTGATTGTGGAGGCTCCCGAAAACGAAAAGGAAAGAGCCGCCGAGATTCTAAAAAATGAAATGGAAAATGCGGTAAAGCTAAAAGTAAAGCTGACCGCCGATGTTAATACGGGCAAGACCTGGTATGACGCAAAGGGTTAAGTGAGGGATTTTTTTTGAAGCATGTACTGTTTGTCTGCACCGGAAACACCTGCCGCAGTCCGATGGCAGAGGGGCTTTTCCGGCTTTATTGCAGAAGGTTTAGGTTTAGTAATATTAGCTGCTCCAGTGCGGGAACGGCTGCCTTTACGGGCGAGGACGCCTCGGCGAATGCCATTCTGGCGGCTAAGTACTACGGAGCGGATATTTCCAATCACCGCTCGAGCTCCGTAAATGTCCATATGCTCGACAATGCGGACTTGATTGTCTGCATGACAAGCGGGCATCTGAGGGCACTGCAGCCCTATGTGCCGCAGGAAAAGCTTCGGGTCTTAGGTGACGGGATTCCCGACCCCTACGGCGGTACATTGAAGGAATACTTAAGGGCGGCAAGCAAAATCGCAACCGGCTTGCTTGACATCCTAAACCTCGATTTTGCTCTCGAAATAAAGCCCTTTGAAAAGGAACATATTGCAGAGCTTACAAGGCTCGAAAGGATTTCCTCCTCAATGCCGTGGTCCGAGCAGGCGTTTCTGACCGAGCTGACTAACGATAAAGCAAGGTTCTATGTTGCTCAATATGCCGGCTCGGTGATAGGCTATATCGGCGCATACAACATAATGTCGGAGGTCTTTATCTCCAACATCTCCGTGCTGCCGTCCTTCAGAAGGCGGGGCGTAGCTTCAAGGCTGATGCGCCACTTAATTGACGTTTCAAAGGCAGAGGGGGCCGAGACAATAACCCTTGAGGTCAGGGTGTCCAATCAGGCGGCAATTGAATTTTACAAAGGATTCGGTTTTGTAGATGCAGGTATAAGACGGGGCTTTTATGAAAATCCCAAAGAGGATGCCCTGTTAATGACTAAAGAGCTTACAGAAAGGCAGTAATATGAAGATTCTTGCGATTGAAACTTCCTGTGATGAAACTGCTGCGGCAGTTGTTGAGGACGGCAGAAAGGTGCTGTCCTCTACTGTTGCTTCGCAGATTGATGAACATATCAAATACGGCGGCGTTGTGCCTGAGATTGCCTCACGTATGCACTCAGAGTGCATTACAGCCATTGTCAGGGCGGCTCTCTCTAAAGCTGAGCTGACACTCACGGACATTGACGCCATTGCCGTAACCTTTGCACCGGGGCTTATAGGCGCCTTGCTTGTGGGCGTGAATTACGCTAAGGGGCTGTCCTATTCGTCGGGACTGCCGCTAATACCCGTTCATCATCTGAGGGCGCATATTGCGGCAAATTATATCAGCTCCCCTGATTTAAAGCCCCCCTTCCTCGCCCTTGTTGTTTCCGGCGGGCACAGCCATCTTGTGGAGGTTAAGGACTATACTGAGTTTAAGATTCTCGGCAGGACAAGGGACGACGCAGCGGGAGAAGCCCTTGATAAAACCGCACGGGCTATGGGCTTCCCTTATCCCGGAGGAGCAAATATGGATAAGAGCTGCAAAGACGGCAATCCCAATGCCTTCGCTCTCCCCCGTCCCCATGTTGAGGGCAGCCCCCTTGATTTCAGCTTTTCGGGGCTGAAAACCGCCGTGTTGAACATAATAAATAACGCAAATCAGAAGGGCGAGAAGATAAATTACGAAGACTTAGGCGCATCGGTCATGGCACGTGTGGCCGACTGCCTTGTGGAGAACACGCTGGGAGCCGCAAAGCTCTCGGGGCTTAAGAAAATAGTGCTTGCCGGCGGAGTTGCGGCAAATTCCGTTTTAAGAAATAAAATTACAAAGATGTGCAGTGAAAATAATTTTGAGCTTTTTATTCCGCCCCTGTCCCTTTGCGGGGACAACGCCGCAATGATTGGCTCTCAAGGCTTTTACGAATTTTTAGCCGGCAAAAAAGCCGACTTGAATCTTAATGCTTTTGCAACAATGGATATTGACTTTTAAAAATTAATATGATAACATTAATTTGATTTTGTTATTTTTTTACTGACTATCCTTATGCCGCCGGAAAAGCTGTTTAGAGCTTCACGGGACTGAGGATATTTCTGTATATTTTTATTGAAAAGGAGATTAACAATGGCATTAACAACTAACAAAACCGTGCTTTCATGGATAGATGAGCAGGTTGACCTTGTCAAGCCTGACAAGATAGTCTGGATTGACGGCAGCAAGGAGCAGATTGAAGCCTTAAGGGCTGAGGCCTGCGCTACCGGCGAGATTATCAAGCTTAACGAGGAGCTGCTTCCCGAATGCTTCCTTCACAGGACTGCCCAGAACGACGTTGCCCGTGTTGAGCATCGCACCTTTATCTGCACTCCCACAAAGGAGGAGGCAGGCCCCACAAACAACTGGAAGGACCCCAATGAGTGCTATGCAATGCTTCGTGAAATAGCCAAGGATTCATACAAGGGCAGAACCATGTATGTAATCCCCTATTCAATGGGACCCATCGGCTCTCCCCTTTCAAAGATAGGCGTTGAGCTTACAGACTCCATTTATGTTGTGCTGAACATGGCTATCATGACCCGCATAGGCAAGGCTGTTTTTGATGTTCTCGGCGACAGCAACGACTGGGTAAGAGGTCTTCACTGCAAGTGCAATATCGATGAGGAGAACAGATATATCTGCCACTTCCCGCAGGACAACACCATAATCTCCGTAAACTCCGGCTACGGCGGAAACGTTCTGCTGGGCAAAAAGTGCTTCGCTCTCAGAATCGCTTCATATCAGGGCAGGAACGAGGGCTGGCAGGCTGAGCATATGCTCATCCTCGGCCTTGAAAAGCCCAACGGCGAGGTTAAATATATCTGCGCAGCCTTCCCGTCAGCCTGCGGCAAGACTAACCTTGCAATGCTTATTCCCCCGGAGGGATACAAGGCTAAGGGCTACAAGGTATGGTGCGTAGGCGACGACATCGCCTGGATCAGAAAGGGCGCTGACGGCAGGCTCTATGCCATCAACCCCGAAAACGGCTTCTTCGGCGTTGCCCCCGGCACAAACGAAAAGTCCAACTTCAACGCTCTTGCTTCCACTAAGAAGGGCACAATCTTTACAAACGTTGTTCACAACCTTGATGATAATACGGTCTGGTGGGAGGGTCTTGACAAGAACCCGCCAAAGAACGCTCTTGACTGGCTCGGCAACCCCTGGGACGGCACAACCTCCGACAAGAAGGGCGCTCATCCGAACAGCCGCTTCACCGCTCCCGCTCAGAACTGCCCGGCATTAAGCCCCGAGTTCGAGAATCCGAACGGCGTTCCGATTTCCGCATTTGTATTCGGCGGTCGCCGTGCTAAGCTTGCTCCTCTGGTATACCAGGCTAAGGATTGGAACAGCGGCGTATTCGTAGGCTCTTCAATGGCTTCCGAGACAACCGCTGCCGCTACCGGCGCTGTCGGCGTTGTAAGGCGTGACCCGATGGCTATGCTGCCCTTCTGCGGCTACAACATGGCTGACTACTTTAAGCACTGGATTGAAATAGGCAAGGATCTTGACCCCGAAAAGGCACCTAAGATTTTCAACGTCAACTGGTTCCGTAAGGACGACGAGGGCAACTTCCTGTGGCCCGGCTTCGGTGAGAACCTTCGTGTTCTTGACTGGATTATCGACCGCTGCGAAGGCAGGGTTGACGCCGTTGAAACTCCCATCGGCTATGTTCCCTATGCCAAGGACATCAACCTTGAGGGCATCGAGGATGAGATTTCTTATGAGACCCTTGAGGAAATCCTGAAGGTTGACAATGCTCTCTGGAAGGAAGAGGCCGCCAACATCGAGGAGTTCTACGCTCAGTTCGGCGACAGGCTGCCCCAGGAGCTCAGAGATTCACTCAATAAGCTTAAAGCTGCAGTTGAATAAAAACACTAAACCGCATGGACTGTCCATGCGGTTTTTTTCTGCAAAGAGTAAGGAGCGGTTGCCCGCTCCTTTTTTATTCTGCTTTTTTCGTTTTGGCTTCGCTTGCGGAAGGCTTGTCGCTTTCGTATACATACTCGCCGTCAACAAGGCGGCAGACATACTCCTGACCTGACTTAACTTTGCCTTCGAGCATAAGCTCCGAGAGTTTGTCTTCTATCTTTGTCTGGATTGCCCTCTTTAAGGGTCGTGCGCCGTAGACCTCATCGTAGCCTGCATCGGCGATATCCGCAATGACCTCCGGGGAGAAGGTAATCTTTATTCCGAGCTCTGCGGCCATGCCCTTTACCTTGTCGAGCATCTTGCCTGCGATTTCCTGAATGTTTTCCTTGGTAAGGCGTGAGAAGACGATGATGTCGTCGACCCTGTTCAGGAACTCGGGGCGGAAGGTGTTTTTGAGCTCGCCGAGCACGGATTCTTTGATTTTTTCCTCTGAAATTGAGGAGCTGGCCATGAAACCGAGGCCGCCCTTCTTGTCGGTTATGAGCCTTGCGCCCACGTTAGAGGTCATTATGATTACCGCATTCTTAAAGCTGACGGTTCTGCCCTGTGCGTCCGTCAGAATGCCGTCATCGAGGATTTGCAGCAGCATATTGAATACATCCGGGTGCGCCTTTTCGATTTCGTCAAAGAGGACTACCGAATAGGGTCTGCGCCTGATTTTTTCGGTAAGCTGGCCGCCCTCGTCATAGCCCACATAGCCGGGAGGTGAACCGACAAGGCGGGAGACGGTGTGCTTTTCCATATACTCGGACATGTCAAGGCGTATCATAGCGTTTTCGTCGCCGAAAATGGATGCGGCGAGAGCCTTTGAAAGCTCTGTTTTGCCCACGCCGGTGGGGCCTAAGAAGATGAAGGAGCCTATGGGACGCTTCGGGTCCTTGAGGCCTACCCTGCCTCGCCTGATTGCTCTTGCAACGGCGGTAACCGCCTGCTCCTGACCGACAATGCGCTCATGCAGCTCTTTTTCAAGGTTAAGAAGCCTGTTGGTCTCCTCCGTTGTCATCTGCTTTACGGGTATGCCCGTCCATGAGGAGACTATCTCCGCTATTTCCTCGGCAATGACTTCGCCTGAGGCGTCAAGGCTCTTTTCCTGCCACTTTGTCTTTGCCTTCTGGAGCTTTTCATTTAAGGCTCTTTCCTCATCTCTTAATGAGGCGGCACGCTCGAAGTCCTGAGCGTTGACTGCGGCTGCCTTCTCCTCGCCTATGGTCTTGATTCTCTGCTCAAGCTCCTTGATGTCATCGGGGGCGGTGTGGTCACGAAGCCTTACCCTTGAGGCGGCCTCGTCGATTAGGTCAATAGCCTTGTCAGGCAGGAATCTGTCGCCGATATACCTTACTGAGAGCTTAACTGCGGCGTCTATGGCCTCGTCGGTGATTCTGACCTTGTGGTGGGCTTCGAACTTATCCCTGATGCCCTTTAAGATATCCACGGCCTCCTCCTCGGTCGGCTCGCCAACCATTACGGGCTGGAACCTGCGCTCAAGTGCTGCGTCCTTTTCAATGTGCTTTCTGTACTCGTCGAGGGTCGTGGCGCCGATGACCTGCATGTCGCCCCTTGCAAGTGAGGGCTTTAAGATATTTGCGGCGTCCACCGCTCCCTCTGCGGAGCCTGCGCCCACAAGGGTATGAAGCTCATCTATAAAGAGGATTACATTTTTAGCGTTTATTACCTCGTCAATTGCGTTTTTGATTCGCTCCTCAAAATCGCCCCTGTACTTTGTGCCTGCGACCATACCGGTAAGGTCAAGGGTTACTATCCTCTTGTCCTTTAATGGCTCGGGAACCTCGCCGGAGACTATTTTCAGTGCAAGACCTTCCGCAATTGCGGTCTTGCCGACGCCAGGCTCGCCTATGAGAACGGGATTGTTCTTTGTACGTCGGCTAAGAATCTGGATTACCCTTTCAATCTCCGCCTGCCTGCCGATAACCGGGTCGATTGCGCCCTCTTTTGCAAGCACGGTCAGGTCCCTGCCGAACTGGTCAAGGGTTGTGGTTGAATATCCGGACTTTTTGCCGTCGCCTCTCGGCATGCCGGGCTTGCCGGGAATGCCGTCCCTCGGAGCCTCGCCCATCATTGCCTTGTTTATGTCGTTGACTATATCCTGCAGGGATGCTCCGAGCTGTGAGAGCAGGTTTACGGCAAAGCTGTGTCCCTCACGGATGATTGCAAGGAGCAGATGCTCCGTGCCGACGAGTGAAAGACCCATTGACCTTGCGGTTATCATTGCAAGCTCTACTATATTCTTGCTTCTTGGCGTGAAATCGTCGGGCGAAAGCTGTGTGGGAATGCCCACGCCCACGCTCTGCTTAATCTGCTCTATCAGCTTTTCTGCGGTTACTTTGTGGTTTGCGAGTACTGTGGAGGCAATTGTTCCGCTGTCTTTTGCAAGACCTATTAAAATATGCTCGCTGCCTATATATGTGTGTCCCAAATCCTCGGCGGTTTGCACAGCGTTATTAAGGGCTACATTTGCCCGCTCTGTAAAGCCGGTAAACTTGTACATATTATCATATCCTTTCGCCTATTCTGCCCGCTTCAAGGGCCTTTCTGACCCTCTCTGCCCTTATTTCGTCTCTCTTTGCGGCGTCGGCGTCGCTGTCTATGGATTCAAGCAGGTTTGCGGGCTGCATGGTTACAAACATCTCGTTGATAAGCTCTGTCTTAACGGGGACCAAGCCCTCCGAAGCGCCGAGCCTTACCCATGAAAGCAGCTCCATAAGCTCCTTGCTGCTTAAAATCCTTGAAGTCAGAAGGATGCCGTAGGCTCTGCTGACCTTATCCTGAACACTGATGTTCTTTAACAGCTCTTTTCTTGCGCTGCGCTCCTGGGTTGCAAGCTGGAGGGTGATTGAACGCAGATTATCGAGTGCCTCCTGCTCTGAGATGCCCAGTGACACCTGATTGCTGAGCTGGTATATGTCGCCGCCCGGGGAGGTGCCTTCGCCGTATGCGCCACGAACCGTGAGGCCGAGCTTTGAAACGGCGTTCGCAATCTTCTGAATGCGTGACAGCTTAGACAAAGCGGGCAGGTGGAGCATAACGGAGGCTCTCATGCCCGTGCCGAGGTTGGTCGGGCACTGGGTCAGGTAACCGAAGTTTTCATTAAAAGCATATTTCAGTCTTTCGTCAAGCACATCGTCAATGAGTGAGGCCTTTTCGTAGGCTTCGTTCAGTGACAGGCCGCCCATTATGATTTGGAGTCTGATGTGGTCCTCCTCGCAAATCATTATGCTGACTGATTCGTCGTCGGACAAAAGCAGTGACCTGCCCTCGGAATTGCTTGCAAATTCGGGGCTTATAAGATGCCTTTCCGCAAGTGCCACCGCACCTGTCTTTGAAACATTCTTCATTTCGATGAACTTGAGTTTCAGTGCGGGGACGTCCTTAACTGCCGCATAGACCTCCTTGCCTATCTTTTCCTTGCCGGCAACGTCAAGACGGTGGGGGAAGGGATATTCGGCAAGATTTCGGGCAAGTCTGATTCGTGTGCTAAGTACCACATCGCCGTCCTGACCGGTGTTTGCGTACCATCTGTTGTTATTTGCCATCTTTACCGCCCTCCATTTCTTTGATTTCGTCCCTGAGCTGCGCAGCAAGCTCGTAGTTCTGCTCGTCAACAGCCTGATTGAGTCTTTTCTTCAATTCAGAAAGCCGTCTTGCCATCTTGACCTCTTCGTTTGCGCCCTTGGGCAGCTTGCCCTCGTGATGGGTCTTGCCGTGCATTCTTCTTATTGAGGGCAAGAGCTTGTCATAAAAGAGGGTGTAGCAGTCCTGACAGCCGATTTTGCCGCTGCGGGCTATGTCATTGAAGGTCGAGCCGCACTTTTCGCAGCGAATTACGCTGTTGCTGATTGCGCTTACGGGCGAGTCGGCAAAGTAGCTGCCGAAAAGCTCTGACAGGCCTAAGCTCATGCTCGAAAACATATCGTTATAGCCTAATTCCTGAGCGCAGCTCGGGCAAAGATACATTTCGGCGGTTTCGCCGTTAATAATCTGTTTTACATGTGTCGTTGCGTCTGCCTTTTTGCAGTATTGACAAAGCATATTTACTCCTCCTTATCTGCTTGTCGCTGTAAGCAAGAGCTGCTTTAAGACTCCTGCTCTTGCAATATCTCTGTATTCGGCTGGGATGCCTCTGTATGCGTTTTCGTTGATTGCCGAGAGTATCATCTCTCCGCTCTCCTTACTTAAAATATAATTATGGATGAGGTTGTTTATATGACTTCTTGCGGAGGAAGCATCTATTGCGTCGCCTATTGAGTTGATAAGGTGCATTATTACCGCCTTTTCGGAGGCCTGCACACGGGTTATTTTGATATAGCCCTTGCCGCCCCTGCGGCTTTCGACGATATAGCCGTGCTCGGGCGTGAAGCGGGAGCTGAGTACATAGTTAATCTGACTGGGCACGCAGCCCAGCTGCTCCGCCAGCTCGTTGCGCTGGATTTCCGCTATACCCTCGCTTTCAAGCATTTCGAGCAGGAGGCTATATATTAGATTGCTCATATTCATGGCACTCATTCCTCTCTTTTGATGCTGTCCGTCTTGAAGTTTTGACAAGGGGACGGAAAATAATCAGGTTTTCGATGATTTTTGACTTTGACTATCTTTTACCTTTGTTTTTAATATATCCCGAAGGCAGTAAGTCGTCAATGGTCAATAAAGGTCAAATCTGATTATTCATTTTGAAATATCTTTCATTTTCTTTAAATTGCTCCTATTTGCTTTTATTTTCTTAAATTTTCTGACTGTATACAAAAAGCAGCCATTGTCTGAACAATAGCTGCCTGATTTAGTTTCTGTTAATTTAAAAAGGAATTTACCGTGTTGAGGATTACTTCAAATACCTCATCTAAAGGCGGTGACGAGTCGATACGGACTATGTTCTCTCCCCTGCCGCTTTTATTAAGCATTTCTTCGATTTTGCTGAACTTCTCTCTTATGGCGTTTAAGGACTTGAGATTTTCAAAGATTTCGAGCTGCTGGCCGCTCCTGCCTGCCTTTATTCTTTTAAGGCAAAGCTCCGGCTCTGAATCAAACAACAGGCAAAGGTCGGGGACCCTGATACCCGGGCAGTTAAGGTTCATATCCATTATCCAGCTTAAGGTCTCGTCGTCCGACTGATAGGCAAAGGAGGAATAGTAATATCTGTCGCAAAGGACTATATAGCCCTGTTGTAAAAGCTCGTCAATTTCTTCATTATGGGCTATTCTGTCCGCCAGAAACAGAGCCGCCATCTCCTGCTGGGAGGCCTTCTGCACACCGCTTAAAATCTCTCGGATAAGCAGTCCCCACTTATTCTTTGTGGGCTCGGCGGTGATGCTGACCTTACAGCCCTTATCCTGAAGATGCTCTGCGAGCATTTTTATAAAAGTCGATTTGCCCGTGCCGTCAAGGCCGTCAAAAACTATAAATTTGCCTGTCATATTAACTCCTTTAATCTTTGCTGATGCTGTACAGGGTGTTGGCGACTGCCGCCAGTTCCTCAAGGCTTAAAGCCTCTGCCCTGACTGATTCGTTAAGCCCCAAATCCTTGAGTGCCTGAGAAATGCTCGCCTTGTCTGAATTGAGAGCTGATGCGACGGAGTTTGCGAGGGTCTTTCTGCGCTGCTCAAAGGCGGCTCTTACAAAGCGGCTGAAGAATTTCATATTGTCAATTTTGACGGGCGGGACTTCGTAAGGGGTGAGCCTTATGACCGCACTGTCAACCTTAGGGGCGGGGAAAAACGAGCCCGCCTGCACCGTAAAGAGCTTTTCCGCCTTCGCTCTGACGGCCACCGCCACGGTGACCGCTCCCGAATCACGGCTGCCGACCTTGGCGCAGAGCCTGTCCGCCGCCTCCTTTTGCACCATGAAGGTAAGGGACTTGAAGGGCAGCTCCGATTCCAACAGGTGCATTATAACCGGTGAGGTTATATAATACGGCAGGTTTGCGCAGACATAGATGTCCGTTATGCCCCTTGAATAAAACTCGTCCTCTATTATCTTAGGCAGGTCGGCCTTTAAAATATCGTCATTTATTATGCTGATATTGTCATAGGGTGATAGGGTTTCGGCAAGGAGCGGCAAAAGCCTTTTGTCAAGCTCTACGGCGACTACGTGCTTTGACCTTTTTGCAAGCTGCTCTGTCAGGACTCCGATGCCGGGGCCTATCTCCAGTGCGCCCGCATTTTCATTAAGACCCGAAAGCTCCGCCATCTTCGGACAGACCGAAGGGTTAATGAGAAAATTCTGCCCGAGGGCCTTCGAAAAGGTAAAGCCGTGCCTTGAAAGCAGGGCTTTTATATATGAAAGGTCAGTTAATGCCGCCATTTTGCCTCCCGAAATCAGGAATTTCTCTTAATCTGCCTTATATCACGGCCGCAGAACCTGAGAAGCTGGTAGTCGCCGATTATTCTTGACGCCACACGGGGCGAATATTTGCTCTCAAGCTCCGATATGGACAGGTTTGTATTGATTATTGTGGGCAGGCCGGATATAAGCCTTGTGTTGATTATGTTGTATATGGCCGCCACGGTGAACTGGGTGGAAAACTCCGTGCCCAGGTCATCGAAGATAAGCAGATCGCACTCGAGCAGGGTTTTTTCCGAGTCTTGAGTTTCCTTACTTCTGCCGAATCTCTCACTTTCAAGCTGGGATAAGAGGTTATGTGCAGAGCCGTAGACAACGCCGTAGCCCTTTGCTATTGCCTCTCTTGCTATGGCAAGGGAGAGGTGGGTTTTGCCCAAGCCCGTTTCGCCGTACATCAGAAGGCTCACAGAGTCACGGTCAAAGTCCTCTGCATATTTTTTGCAGTAGTCGAGGATATATCCCATCTGCCGTCTTATTGTGGTCTTGTCGCCGTTTATGGGCTGGTCTGGATAGTAGTCAAGCGAGAAGTCCTCGAAGGTCGACGGCTTCAAAGACGAGGTCTTGCATAGCTCCTCAACGGCGAATTTCCTTAAAAGCTCCTTATAGCATGAGCATATCCTGCCGTCGACGGTGCCCGAATCCTCGCATTTTTCGCAGGTGTAGTGAGGTTCGAGATAGTCAAGGGGCAGGTTGGCGGTCTTAAGTATGCACTTTATATCCGCCTGAACCTCTAAGTTTCTCTGCTTAAGCTTTTCTATAAATGCGGCGGCGTCTGCGCCCATGCCGATTGCCTTAACAATTTCATAGCCCGCCCTTGCCATTTCTCTTTCAAGCTCTCTGAGCTCCGGGAAACGCAGGGCAAGCTCGGAATTGCGCTCTTGCTGATCTGTTTCGGCCTTTCTGCGGCGTCTGTCAAGCTCTTCCTTCGCCTTTTCGTATACGGTTTCGCTGTATGCCATTACTTAGCACCCCTTTTCCTGTAAATAGGAGGCTCGAACGCTTCCCTTTCCGCCTGCTCGATGTCGTAAGAGGTGGTAAGGGGCTTTTTTGCGTCCTTTATGCTTGTTACCTTGGGAGCTTTGTCGTACTTCTCTATATCCTCAACGGTGGAAATACCGTTCTCATTCCAGTTCTTTAAAATGCCGTTCATGTAGTTCATATTGAGCTTGCCTGTGCGCTCGGCGGCCTTTTCGTAGGCTATGCATATCATCTCAAGGGAGAATTTCCACTTGTTGTGCCAGGTGTCGAGGTATTTCTGCTGGGTTGTTGTGGGGCGGGGGCTTGTGATGCCCGCAAAGGAGGCAAATTCCTTCCACAGTTTGTCAGTGTTTTCAAGGGCGACGAGCTGCTCAACGGCCTTGTCAAAGGTGTCAATGCCCCTCTCTGCCCAGTTTTTGCCCATGGTCTGTATGTAGTTTATATTGCCCTGCCTGCCCGTAGAGCGGGCGTATTCGCAAATCATCAGTATGACCGGAATGGGCAGTGCGTAATGGTCAAAGAGCATTAGGAGAGCCGCCTGTGCGGAATAGCCAATGGTTCTGCCGAGTATCTGCTGGGCCTCGTTTAACAGCTCCCTGACCTCAGTTGAAGCGTCGACCCTCTGGGCTATCTGCTCCTGAGTGGGCTTTAATACGGGCAGCTCGGGCAGGACTTTTTCCGTTGACTTCTCCTTCGGGGGATTGTCCGTAGCCTTTGCGGCTGGCTCTGTCGGTTGGGGGTCTTCCTTCGGCTCGGGCTTGCTTTCCGCCTTTTCGGCCATGCTCTTCGCCTCATCTGCTTCAATAAGCAGACCGCATTCGAGCCAGTATTGAAGCGCATCCTTGACATCTGCGACGGATATGCCGATTGCCTTTGAGAGCTTTTCGATGTCAATCGGCTCGCAGGAGTGCCTGTATATCCACAAGAGAGCCTTAAGCTGTGCCGAGCCGGCAAGCTTAATATGCCTGTCCACCACGGCGGCAGGCACGGCGAAAACGCCCGAGAATTCCTTTGGATTAATACAGTACATCTTAGCGCCTCCAGAGATTTGGCTGTAGCTTTGCTTGTATCCCTACTATAATATCAAAACTTTGGTAAAAATAAAAGCCTTGAACTCAATTAAGTATGTAGATATTTCTCACACTGTTTTTCGACGGCTGACTTTCTCTCCGTTTGTTTTACTGAAAGTCGAATGTTTCGACAAAAAGTAAAATTCTCTGTTTTGAACAACAGAACAGGACTTTTTGTCAGTTTTCCATAAAATTCGACTGAGATTATTCGTGTTTTGAGGACTATTGTTAATTCCTTTTGTGAAATATGACCAAACAAAGGGTTTCAGTATATTTGACAAAATATGCCGAGGAATTATAATAAGCACAATAAGTGGTGGGAAAACATGAAAAATGCATGTATCACCACAATATATTGATGTTGTTAAAAGGAGGTGTACTATGCGTAGGCAATACGCACCATTTAACGGAAAACGATACATACTCGATAAGAAAACCGGTGTGGCACACGACCTTGACAATGAAGTATATGACTGCAAAATCAGAATTATTGCATACGATAAAGTTGATACTGCCGATGACATCGGTGAAATACTAAAAAATCCGGATTTTAAGGTGGTCTGCGACCACTGCATCGCAAAATTTGGTTAGTCGTTTTCCGAAGCGTTCCCGTACCAGCGGGGACGCTGTTTTAATCAAAAAAGCTGAGGGCATATGCTCTCAGCTTTGGTTTCTTTGTTTGATTTATGCTTTTACAAGGGCTGTGACGATTTCCTTAGTATCCCTTGCTATAAGCAGCTCTTCGTTGGTGGGGATTACGAAGACTCTTATCTTCGAGCCGGGTTTTGTGATTTCGGCTTCCTTGCCCTTTATTGCCTTTTCGTTGGCCTCTTCGTCAAGCTCTACGCCGAGGAATGAGAACTTTTTGCAGATATTCTCACGCAAATCCGCAGTATTCTCGCCGAGGCCGCCTGCGAATGTTATTGCATCAACGCCCTCCATTGCGGCGATGTAGCTGCCGATATACTTTCTTATCTGATACCACTGGATATCCCTTGCGAGCTTTGCTCTCTTATTGCCTTCTGCTGCGGCGGCTCTGACATCCCTGTCGTCGTTGGATACGCCCGAAATGCCCAAGACGCCCGACTTTTTATTGAGAATGTCGCTGGTCTGCTCCGGCGTCCAGCCCTCCTTTTCCTGCAGGAAGGTTATGACCGACGGGTCGAGGGAGCCTGTCCTTGTACCCATCATAAAGCCGTCGAGAGGAGTAAGACCCATGCTTGTATCTACAACCTTGCCGTTCTTGACTGCGGTGATTGAAGCGCCGTTGCCCAGGTGGCAGGTAATAATCTTCAAATCCTTAATATCCTTGCCCATGAGCTCCGCACATCTTGCGCTGACAAAGCGGTGAGATGTGCCGTGGAAGCCGTATCTGCGTACCTTGTACTTCTCATAATATTCATACGGAACCGGGAATATATATGCCTCTGGAGGCATTGTGCTGTGGAAGGCGTTATCGAAAACCGCAACCTCCGGAACATCTTTGCCGAAGACCTCCAAGCATGCGTTTATGCCCTGAATGTGCGCCGGATTGTGAAGCGGGGCCAAGTCGTTAAGACTTTCGATTCCCTTGATGACATCGTCGTCAATGAGTACGCTCTGGTTAAACAGCGAGCCGCCCTGAACTATTCTGTGGCCGATTGCCGCAATGTCCGACAAGTCGTCGATAACCTTGCATTCGCCGTGCAGAAGCGCCTCCTTAACCTCTAAAAATGCAACTGTGTGGTTTTTCATTTCCACTGATTTTTCAAACTTTTTGCCCTCTGCCGTAGAGCCTGAAATCATACCGCCTTCAATGCCGATTCTTTCACAAACACCCTTTGCAAGTACTTTTTCGCCTTCCATGTTGATCAGCTGATACTTTAATGATGAGCTGCCGGCATTGATAACCAAAATATTCAAAAAAAAACACCCTTTACTTTCGAGATACTTGAAGAATACGCAATTCTGATATATTATATACAAAACATTATATTATTGCAATAGTTTTGATTTGTTTTGTCAAACGCCGTTCATAATTATTATGTTGCAAAAAACCATGGATATATAAGGGCAAACGGTAGGTTTTTGCCCGAAAGGGGACATATTATGGTAATCAGAAAAGACGAGATGGCAACTGCCGTAAATGTGAATATGCGTGGCGGAGAAGGCACCGTCAGGGTCACAAAAATTGTCGACAAGCCCCAGTATGACGGCAACGCAAGGCTGATTGCGACTATTCACCTTGAGCCGGGAGCATCCATCGGCGCTCATATACATGAGAACGAGGAAGAGATATTTTATGTAATCAGCGGCGAGGCCCTATACAACGACAACGGCACCGATGTTGTAATGTACCCCGGCGACAGCTGCATTTGCAATAACAATACAGGTCACGCCCTTAAAAACAACCGCAGTGATTCCGAGCTTGTTGTAATGGCGATTATCCTTACACTTTAATTTTGTATTTTCTGAGCTTTCAAATGCGTTTTTGCGCAGAAACTTGCAGTATCAGTCAATACTTGATATAATATAATTTGCTCCTATGGCGGGGCTTCTGTTTTCTTTTATTATTTTTTCGGAGAGCTTATATGGAATACATTCCGGGCGGCAACACTAAAATAAACAGAGAGACTTTGAAAGCCTTCCTTACAGACACCCTTGTCTGCAGGGAAAGGACCTTCGATGCCTTTGCCGATAAGGTATTGAGCCGTGCCGATGTGTTTATAAAGCTGAGTGAAAACGAGCCGCTTTTCGCTCTGATTGCCCTGCAGGTGAGCATAAAGACCTATTCTGACAGCTTTAAGGCGGCTTATATAATCCCCGCCGTCAAGGAAGAAGGTCTTTATTACGAGCTTACAGACGACATTTCGGGCTGGCTCGGTGAGATAGCGGGCAAATATGCTGCGGACTGCCTTATTTTCAGCCCCAATGATGAGGTTGCATCTCAGGTTTTCGGCGAGCTGGGCTTTAAG
>JAAYOZ010000100.1 GCA_012520115.1 Clostridiales bacterium
AATTCCGCCACTCTCGCTCGAACGAGTATGATTATAGCAAAGGGTTTTATTAATGTCAATACCTTTTTTATCATAGAAATTGTTTTTACGTTTAAAATTCTGACATGTATTTTTTTGCTGTTCAGACCTTGAAAGTTTAAGCAAAAGAGTCTCTATTTCTTCTCAATCCTTGCAATTCCCCGTGTTTTTTGATACTATTAGTAAAGCAAATTTGGGCAACAGTGATTAGAAGGTGGAATTGAAATGAGTGTATTGAGTACCGTAGAAAAAGTTCTTTCAAAGCGTCTTGCAAAATCGGGTCATAAGGGCAGCATTAAGAATCCCGCTCCCCCCATCGTCAACAAACCCGCAAGCGTTGTAAGGGAAGCTAAGAGCGAATACTTCTCAGTCGGCTTCGGCAAGCAGGTGGTCATGCCCCCCGAAGGCGTAACCGGCAAGAAAAAGTATTATGTGGCAGGCTACCGTGTAAACAACCCGGCAACAGGTATACTTGACCCGATGATGGCAAAAGCTATATGGATAGACGACCAATCAGGCAAGGGCGGAGTCGTATTCTGCTCGGTTGACTGCGTCGGCCTGTTTAAATATGATGCGGATTTAGTTAAGGAGTCTCTTAAGGACTTCGTTAAAGAGACCGGCTGCAGAAGCATTAATATCTGCTCCACTCACAACCATGCGGGCATTGACACCATGGGGCTCTGGGGCCCGTTGCCCCGCTCCGGCAGAGATAAGGAGTTCATGGAGATAGTCAGGAAGGGCATCAAAACCGCTATCGAGCAGGCCTATGCGGACAGGCGTGAAGGCTCCCTGTATCTCGGCTACGGCAGAGCAGATGAGGGCATGCAGAGGGATGACAGGCTCCCGCAGGTTTTCTCCGATAAGCTTACCAGAATCCGCTTTGTTCCCAACGACGGCTCAAGGGAAATCTACTTTGTTAACTTCGCCTCCCACTCCGAGTCCCTCGAGGGCAAGAACTCCCTTGTCAGCGCAGACTTCCCCGCATACATAGCCGAGGAAATCATGGCTCAGAAGGGAGCGGAAACTATCTATTTCGTCGGCGCAATCGGCGGTCTTGTCCGTATGTGGCCCATGGATGAGGACAATGTCATCTCCACGAAGAAAACGGGCAAAAGGCTCGGCGAAATCGTCTGCGCTATTACAGAGGAAACAAAGCTCGAGCCTAAAATCAGCTTCGCAAAGCGTGAATTCTATATAGAGGCCGACAATACGGTGCTCATTTCCGCATCCAAGATTTTAAAGATTATCCCCTCAAAGGCTTACAATATCGGCACCGGCAGGCTCGGCCTTGGTCTTAAAACCGAGATGACCTATATGGAGATAGGCTCCCTTAAAATGGCCCTCATCCCCGGCGAGCTTTTCCCGGAGCTTGCCTACGGCGGCTATTTAAGCGCAGAGGAGAGCGCTGAGGGCAAGGGTCCGGAGATCAACCCGAAACCCCTTTGCGAAATCGTCGGCGACGAAAACCTGCTTATTTTCGGCCTTGCCAATGACGAAATCGGCTACATAGTCGCACCTAACGATTTCTGTCTGCATCCTGAAATCCCCTATATGGACAAAACCATGGACAGACTGAACCGCAGGCATTATGAAGAAACAAACTCTCTCGGTCCTAATACGGCATACAAGATTGCTGAAGTGTTTACAGAGCTGTTAAACGATATGAAGAACGCTTAAATGTACTGACGGCCGTGCAGGATTACTGTACGGCTGTTTTTCAAAAGAAGGATATTTATGAAGGCATATTTTCACACCCTCGGCTGCAAGGTCAATCAATACGAAACACAGGAAATGTCCGAAAATCTTTCGGTGAACGGCATATTCAGGGCCGATTCGCCGGAGAATGCGGACATTATTGTGGTCAATTCCTGCACAGTCACGCAGGAGAGTACCAGAAAGACCAAGCAGGCGGTCAGAAGGCTTAAAAAGCTCAATCCCAACGCAGTACTTGTCTTAACGGGCTGCCTGCCTCAGGCCTTCCCGGAAGAGGCAGACGCCTTGCATGAGGCCGATGTGATAATAGGCAACAAAAACAACGCAGATTTACTTTCGGCGGTGAACAGATTCTTTGAAACAGGCGCAAGAGTCAACAGCATCATAATGCATGAAGTAAAAAAGGGTGACGAGTACAAGGGCAGCGGCATTTCGAGCCTTGACGAGCATACAAGGGCGTATTTAAAGATTCAGGACGGTTGCAACAGGTTCTGCTCCTATTGCATCATTCCCACCGCAAGAGGCCGCTCCCGCTCTAAGCCCCTTAATGAGATAGAAGACGAGCTGAAAAGGCTCGCCGGAAACGGATATAAGGAAATCGTCTTTGTGGGCATTAACCTCTCCGCTTACGGCAGAGAAATAGATTTAAGCCTTGCAGACGCAGTTGAAGCGGCAGAAAGGCAGGGGGGCATAGAGCGAATCCGCCTCGGCTCCCTTGAGCCTGACCATATTACGGACGAGCTTTTGGGGCGTCTTAAAAAGTGCGGCAAACTCTGCCCACACTTCCACCTGTCCCTTCAAAGCGGCAGCAATTCGGTCTTAAAGCGCATGAACCGCCATTACACCGCCGAGGAATACCTCAGTATTATGGAAGCAGTGCGAAAGGAATTTCCGGACGCCGCATTCACAACCGATGTAATAGCGGGCTTTCCCGGTGAGAGCGATGAGGAATTTGTCGAAACCTGTGAATTCATTAAAAAAGCAGGCTTTCAGAAGGTGCATATCTTCCCCTTTTCCGCAAGGAAGGGCGCAAGGGCCTATGATATGGACGGACAAATCGAAAAGCAGCTCAAAATCAAACGTTGCGGCATATTAAACGAAATCTGCACTGAAATAAGGAATAACTACCTCAAAGAAAATATCGGCAAAACTGCCGAGGTACTGTTCGAGGCAGCCGAAAACGGTAAAGTCAGCGGCTATACAAAAAGCTATCTGCCCGTCGAAGTCGAAACGACTGCAAACCTTCAGGGACAAATTAAAACTGTGCGCATTACCTCAGTCGGCAACGACTGCTGCATAGGTGAACTGATATGATAAAAAGCCGATGAACCTAAGTTCATCGGCTTTTTGGCACCCTCAATAGGAATCGAACCTATAACTGTCCCTTAGGAGG
>JAAYOZ010000101.1 GCA_012520115.1 Clostridiales bacterium
CTTGGGGACAAAATTCGACACGCCTACACTGACCGTCACGCCCTTTCCCTTAGGCTTGTCGGGGTTATTGTAAAACTCATCCACGACCTTCTGGGCAAGCTCTGCAATACCTGTGATGTCCTCATCGGCTTCCGTCGGCAGTCCCATCATAAAGTACAGCTTGACCGCAGTCCAGCCGCCCTGAAAGGCCTTTTTTGAGGCGTCGAGGATTTCATCCTCGGTGATGTTCTTATTTATTACATCCCTAAGCCTCTGTGTGCCTGCTTCGGGGGCGAAGGTAAGGCCGCTCCTTCTGACTTCATTGAGCTTTTCCATAAGCTCCTTCGGAAAGTTGTCCGCCCTTAAAGAGGGCAGGGCAACATTTATCATATTGCTCTTTGCCCAGTCCAGCATCTCGTCAAGCAGCTTTACAATCTGCGTATAGTCGCTGGTGGAAAGCGAGCAGAGGGAGACTTCGTCATAGCCTGTGCTTTCGCAAAGCCGGCGGCTCTGGGCGTAGACCGTTTCGGCGCTCTTTTCCCTGATGGGTCTGTATATATAGCCCGCCTGACAGAATCGGCAGCCCCTTATGCAGCCCCTGAAAACCTCGGTGACGACCCTGTCATGGACGGTGTCGATATAGGGCACGACGAACTTGTCGGGGTAATAGACCTTGTCCAGATTGGAGATGATTCTCTTTTTGACTGTCTTTGGGGCTGAAGCTGTCGGAGTTACGGCAGCTATTGTATTGTCCTCTTTATAGGTTACATCATAGAATGACGGCACATAAACGCCCTCGATTTTTACGGCTCTTTCCAAAAACTCCTGCTTTGATGCGCCCGTCATTTTGCACTCTTTGAGAAGGTCAATAAGCTCGTCTGAGACCTCCTCCCCTTCGCCGGGCAGGAAGATATCTACAAAATCGGAGAGCGGCTCCGGGTTGCAGACGCAGGGGCCGCCTGCTATTACTATGGGCAATAAATCTGTTCTGTCCTTTGAATATACCGGCAGTCCCGCTAAATCAAGCATATTCAGCACATTGGTATAGCAAAGCTCGTATTGCAAAGTAAAGCCTATAAGGTCAAAGTCCTTAATCGGCTCGAGGCTTTCAAGCCCGTAGAGCTTTATGCCGTTTTTACGCATCTGTTCTTCCATATCCTTGCCGGGGGCAAAGACACGCTCGCACCATGTGTCCGTTCTTTCGTTTGCAAGGTGGTAGAGGATTTTCATACCCAGGTGCGACATACCTATCTCATAGGTGTCGGGAAAGCAGAAGGCATAGCGGATATCGACCTTTGATTTATCCTTCGTTACGGAATTAACCTCGCCTCCCGTATATCGTGCCGGCTTCTGAACCAGGCTTAAAACTTCGTCAAGCTTTGACATCTAATAAATTTCCTTTCGCTTAAGGCTTTTTTCTCTAAGTAATTATTGTATCATATCGTGGCGCTTATTACAAACAAAAGAGGGGCCGGCTCATCTGAAGAAATTGTCCATACCGCCCCTTCTGCCCTTTGGGGGCTTGATATTGGTGCAGCGGTCCATTTTGACAAGAATGGTTTCGTCGCCGATGACCACAATGTCCTCCCACGGGATGCGCTTGTCGTCCTCCCTGCCGCCGAAGCCCCAGAACTTATTTTTGCCGTAGAGTATTATAGCGGAGATCCTGCCCGTGCAGACATTGACCTCCACATCGCAGACAAAGCCGTAGCGGTTGCCCGTATCTATGTTTATTACTTCTTTTCTGAATAAATCGTTTAAACAGCAGTTGTCCATATGTACCATCCTGACCCTTCACGAAAGATGAGGGCTGATTACAATGCCCCAATCTATTTTATTCCTTCGGAAAAGCTTTATGATAACTGCTGACGCTTTGAGCCAAATAAAAACCGCAGTCGGGCTGCGGTCATTCTGAATATTCTTTAAGCAATGAGATGAGTGAGCTGTTTTTCGGGCTGTATGTTTCTACACCGTCTTTTGAGAGAAGCGAATAATCCTTTGAAAAATCAAGCTCGCCGAATTTAAGCTCCTTGTTTATATCCGAAAGCGGCACAAGTACAAAGGCTCTTTCCTTCATTCTCGGGTGCGGGAGGGTCAGTTCCCTTGTGTTTATCCGCTCGTTTTCATAGATTAGAAGGTCTAAATCGAGGGTTCTGGGTGAGTTTATATATGGTCTTTCACGACCGTTTGCAGCTTCGATGCCTAAGAGCGCACCGAGCAGGGCGTGTGGCGAAAACTCTGTTTTAACTTCAGCACACATATTAAGATATTTTTCGCAGTCATCACAGCCCACGGGCTCGGTTTCGTAGACCCTTGACACCCTTTCAAGGCTCGTGGCGTTAAGCATTATGAGTGCTTTCAGCGCATTAAACAGATTGAGCTCCCTGTCGCCTAAGTTTGAACCGAGGGCGATATATGCTCGCATACCCTTACCCCCTATAAATCCTCTCTGTCGAGGCTTATTTCAACCGCCATGTAGTCAAAGTCTGCGTTTACGGGGGCTTCGGGCTTTTTGACCTTTACGGTGACGGACTTTATTTCGGGGAACTCGCTTAAAATGCCCCTTGCTACCTCTCCCGCCGCCTTTTCGATAAGGTCAAAGCTGTCCTTCAGGAAGTGCCTGCGGGCGGTTTTTGTTATTTTGGCGTAGCTTACGGTGTCGGAAAGCTCGTCTGTGAGGGACGCCTTTTTTAAGTCGGTGAAGGCGGTGATATCGATAAAAAAGGGCTGACCCGTGAGCTTTTCCTCCGGGTTTACGCCGTGATAGGCATACAGCCTTAGATTTTTAACAATGATTTTATCCATATCTCTACCTAATTTCTGATAAGCTCATCCGCCGCTTTAAGAAAGCTCTTATGCTCCTTAACATCGTGGACTCTTATGATATCCGCTCCGCCCTCAACGGCTCTGAAATTGGCCGCAAGGGTGCCTTCAAGCCTTTTTTTCGGGTCGCTCTCATCGGTGATTGCGCCGATGAAGCGTTTTCTCGAAAGAGCCACAAGCAGGGCCATGTCCTTGTGCTTTAAGCTCGAAAGGTTTTTGAGAAGTTGAAGGTTATCTTCAACTCCTTTTGCAAAGCCGAAGCCCGGGTCAAGGCAGATATGGCTTTTTTTGATGCCGAATTTAATAAGCTTATCCGTAATATCTCTGAAAAACTCCGCAACGGCGCTTACAACGCCCTTTTCATATACGGGAAATTCGCCGCTGGGCAGCCCCGCCGAGTGCATTACTATATAGCCTGCGCCGTATTTCTTGACTATCGCCGCCATATTTGCGTTGAATACGCCGCTGACATCGTTTATTATGTCCGCTCCCGCTGTCATTGCCTTTTCGGCGACTATGGGTCTGAAGGTATCGACGGAGATAATAGCGTCGGGCAGCTCTTTTCTTATACTCTCTATTACGGGTATGACACGCCTGAGCTCCTCTGCTTCGCTGACGGGTTCGCTGCCCGGGCGGGTGGACATACCGCCTATGTCGATTATGTCTGCGCCTTCAAGGAGCATCTGCTTTGCTCTTTTCAGAGCATCATCCTCCGAGTAAAAAAGCCCGCCGTCTGAAAAGGAGTCGGGAGTGACATTAAGCACTCCCATGATATATGTTCTCTGCCCTAAGGGCAGATACTTTTCTCTGAAACGAAAAACACTACCTGACATTTATCATCCGCCCTTAAGTAAGCTCATTACCTCTGCTCTGGACCTTGCGTCACGCCTCATTATGCCTCTGAGTGCGCTGGTCTGAGTAAGGCTGCCCGCCGCCTTTACGCCACGCATGGTCATGCAAAGGTGCTCCGCCTCGATAACCACGGCCACGCCCTTGGGGCTTAATTCCTTTTCGAGAAAGTCCGCTATGTCAGCCGTAAGCCTTTCCTGAAGCTGGGGGCGTCTTGCAAAGGCGTTGACTATTCGGGCAAGCTTGGAAAGCCCTATAACCTTGCCGTCTGTGATGTATGCTATATGAGCCTTGCCCACAAAGGGCAGAAGGTGGTGCTCGCACATGGAGTACAGGGGTATGTCCCTGACCGTTACCATTTCGCTGTGGGTGGGCTCGTCAAAGAGCTTGATGTGCTCGGTGGGGTCTTCAGATAGTCCTGCGAAAATCTCCTCATACATCCTTCCAACACGGTCGGGGGTGTCAATAAGTCCGTCCCTGTCCGGGTCCTCTCCGATTGCCTCAAGTATATCCCTGACGGCTTTTTTTATTTTTTCGGCGTCAACCTTGCCCATTCTTTTCACTTGCCTTTCATTTCGGCTTTAAGCCGCCGTCTGATTATCCGTAAAAATCACTATGACCAGCAGCCGTTCGTTAAGCGTGTATTTTACGGTGCTTGTGCTTATATTTATCCCGTTTTCGTTATTTACAGTTTTGAGAATATCGTATATCTCGCCCTTGTTTAACAGGTTGCTTACAGCCTTAGAGAAGGCCTCCTGATTTTCAAAGCGAAGCTCTGTGGCGCTGTTGCCGTTTTTAATGTTCTCTGTCAGCCTTAAAGTTATTCTTGCCTTAGTGCCGTCGTCATAGCGGTCAAAGAACTGACCGAGCCTTTTGTGGTAGTTGTCCGCAATGTCGTTGCAGGGGATAGAGATATTAAAGTCGGAATGTGAAACGGCAATTGTGCTGTCATCCACATTAAAGTACAGGTGTCTGACGGCTCCCTTGTTGTCCGGCGCCGGGTCGTTCCATGTGGCGTCGAGGTGATAGGGTCTGCCGTCTATGTAGACTATATTCCACATGTGGCTCTGCCGCTCGCCCTTCTCGTCGGTGGCTATACCCGTAATCACGGTGCTTTTTATGCCCGCCTTGCTGAGAAGCAGCTGCATTGCGTTTGCATAGCCGGAGCAGATAGCCTCGCCGTTAATGAGTGCCGAGTAGGCCGTGTCGGTGCCTGCCTTGTCCGTGTAGACCGAGTTTGTCACAAGATAGTCGTGCAGATAAAGCTCCTTCGAAAACTCGTCAAGTCCTGCGGGCATGGAGGCAACAATTTCGTTTACCTTTTGTTTTAGCTGCTCGGTCTTCTGTCTTGCCTCGTCCCTGTTCATTGAGTAAAGGGGGAGAAAATAAAATCTGCCGGACACCGCAAGCATTTGACAGGTGTTGCCTATGTAGATAAGGTCGGGATTGTCGTAGATTATAGCCTTAAAGACCCTGTCCAGCTCCGCTTCTGTCAGCTGCGGGATTTCTATCCGCTCGGGAAAGTTTCCGATTTTGTTGTAGATATTTATGTATGCGAGCTTTTCGTTTTCATTCAATCCTTCATAATAGTGCCTGTAAATTATGTCGGGGTTTTCGTTCAGTTCCCGTTGAAAACGGTCGGCCATCAGGCCGCTTAAAAAGCTGCCGGCATCGGTGAAAAAAAACAGTGATGCCAACACTATCGCAATTATTAAGAATGATACCAGTGCGTAAGATTTTCTGCTCATTTTTACTCCGTGAATTTTAAGAAAGGTTTACATATTGAAGGGGCTGCTGCGAAAACAGCTCGAATACTGCCTTGTTATTATTAAAGTCCATGACTGAAATATTGCTCTCCATAAGATTTATTGTGGAGGAATAAAGGGTGTCGCTCTTTGCGGCGTTTTTGGGAACAAGCAGGGATTTAACGATGGAGCTTAGTGTCCTTTCCTGCACTTTAAAAAGCTCGTCGCCGTTGTCGCCGTACTTCATATATTTAAGCAGGGTATCCGGGGACAGCTTCTGCTCCCCCGCCTTCAGCTCAAGAATAATATCGGAGCGGGAAAGGGAAATATCCTTGTGGACATTTACCGTAATGTCGCCTATGGTGCGAAGGATTTTTCTGAAATTCGTCTCCGTAAAGCAGACATACCTGTCCGCAGTAAGCCCGGAAAGGCTCTCCGCCGCATTTGTAAGCTGCCTTATGCCCGCCCGCTGATAATGCTGCTTTAAATTGCCCTCAAAGCCGTTTGCATTGACGGTGTCGTCAGTGTCCAGGGCGGTGACGGAAAGCTTGCGGCTGTCTAAATCCGCACGGATAAAGGCGGCAAAGGTCAGGTCCTCGGCGTTGCCCGTGCAGGCCACAAAAAAGGTCTTGGTCCCGGTCAGGTTGTCAGTTATCGAGGTGGTCGGCTCGGTTTCTTCTGAGGTGCTTAAATCCTTCTTGCCGACTATGTTTGACAGGTCATAGTTTAAAGAGTGCAGCAGCATAAGGAACGAAACGGAGCCGAAAAGCAGAACAAAACAGACAAAGCTGATTACAAAAAACTTCACTCGCTTTGCCTTGACATTCTTTTCGGTTGTGAATTTAAGCTTACTTCTCCTTCTCAATCCCTGCACCGCCAAAGTGATTTGTTTTTCTATGCAAAATTATTATAACCCATATAAAAGGGGAAAAACAATAGCCGCAGCTTTAAATTGAAATTAAATTCATCGCCTTTTATTCTGAAGATTTTATCTAAAATAACAAAGACAAGCTGATACTGCGACAAGCTGCGTGATTATTATGAGGGGCAGGCCGTACATAAACCTTTTGTGCCTTGTTTTGTGCCTTATGGCAAGCATTGTGAGATACATGGGCAAAGCGCCGCCGATTAACGATACAGCAAAAAGGCTTTTTTCGCTGACTCGCCTTTTGTGCCTTCTGGCTGCACTCTTGTCTGCAATTGTTATGAATATTGAAACAAGCCAGACGATTAAGAGATAAGGGATAATGTATTTCAAGCTGAGACCTCCGAAAAAAAGACGCACCCGGATAAGACAAGGTGCGTCTTGGTATTGGTTTGCCTTATGTTTATGCTGCAGCTGCTTTCTTAATGGTTCTCGGGAAAACATCTGCGCCGAAGCCGAGCTCTCTTGCTATGCGAACGGGAATCTCTCTGTTCTTCATAACTTCGCCGGGCTCAATCATATCTTCGGAGCCGTAAACTCTTACGATAACATTCTGTCTGGAATGTGAGCCTGAATTGAACTCATATACGCCGTTCTTCAGCTTGATATTGCCTGTCTCATGGTCGGCGGAGATAACGATAAGGGTGTTGCCGTTTTCCTCTGCGAAGTCGAGAGCAGCCTGAACAGCTCTGTCGAACTCAAGAAGGGCTTCCTTCGTGCCCTCGGCGTTCTGCTTGTGGGAGTTCTTATCGATGTGTGCGCCTTCAACCATAAGGAAGAAGCCGTTGTCGTCATTCTTCAGGAAGTTGATTGCAGCCTCGGTCAGAAGTGAAAGGGTCGGATAGCTCTCACCGCCTGCAGCTCTCCAAAGCTCGTTTGAGAACTGGGCAAAGCTCTTGTCGCCTTCCTCTAAAGCAAGGATGTCCTCATAGGAGTCGACAAACTTATAGCCGGCTGCCTCTACCTTTTCCGCATCAGCATGGCCGGAGTTTGCACCCCAGATAAGGTCGATTCCGCTTGCAAGCTGCTGATTTGTAATAATCTTTGTATTGTCTCTGCTGTCGGTATGTGCGGAGAAAGATGCGGGAGTAGCGCCTGCTGTGGAGTCACTGGTGACAACGCCTGTCTTCTTACCTGCCTCCATAAAGAGCTCGGTAAGGTTCATGGGATAGCTGTCATAAGCAAACATGTCGGTCGGGTAAACACCGATGCAGCCGTTTGTGGTACGGATGCCTGTTGCAAGAGCCGTGCCGCCTGCCGCACTGTCAGTGGTTGTGCCGACGTAGTTTGCAGTCTTTGAGAAGCCCTGAAGCGGGAAGGTGTCCATTGCAAGCTCTGCGCCTGTTTCCGCCTTGGTCTTTTCAAGATGATTCGGGCCCATGCCGTCGCCGATGAAGAAAATAACGTTTTGAATGTCGGTATCTTTTACATCAGGACCGACAACGCCAATGCCAGCTAATAACAGGCTGAGCACTGTAAGTAATGCGAAAAACTTTCTAAGCGCCTGAGGGAGGATTTGAATGTCCATAACACATCTCCTTTAATAATTACTGCAGCTTTTGCCGCTTATTTCCGGTTCCCTTTCCTAAAGAAAATCCAGTTAAATGGATTATAGCATAAAAAAATAAAAATATAAAATAATTTACTCAAAAAATTCATTATATTCAAACAATTTGAATCTGTAATTTCTGAACTTGCCCTTTCTGTCGGCGTCCTTGAACTCGCCCTTCATTTTTATGTGCTTAGAAGTGGTGAAAAGCTCGAAGTCAAGCTCGTCATAGTGCAGCGCCTCCGTTACCTCGGGAACGGTTATCTCCAGAATCGCAATATCGTCCTCGGCAAAGACACGGCAATTTAGTGCCTTTACCTCGACGCCGCCCGCAAGAAGCCTTTTGAAGCGGTCAAGCTTTTGATTCTTATTTTTCTTCTTTTTTGAAAAAAGCATATAACCTCCTGAAGACTATCTTACTTTTTCAGCTGTGATTATATATGAGCCGGTGTTGTCAGGCGAAACACTGACGGACTTCACGTTCTGCGGGATTTGAAGGCTGTCCCCAGACTGCCTGCTGATAATATAGCCGCCGGCCTCATAGAAAGCTCCGATTTTAAGGGAAGCTATGTACTCCTCAAGGCAAAGATTGTTCCTGTACATTATTTCCGCATGTGGCTTCCCCACATACCTTAAATGCCACGGCTCGAACATGAATTCCGTAACATCGGTCTTATTTGCGGGATATCTGATAATCAGTCCGTATTTATATGCGTTCAGGTTTATGTATACGCCCTCGGGGGATTTGATAAAGCCCTCGCCGGAATAGTTTTTGACATAGACGTCAAGGGCAAGACCCGTTCTGTGCTCGCTGGCGTCAGGTGCGGCGGCTCTTTCGCTGTCCATAGACGCAGCTATTTCCTCCTGCTTTTCCCTTGTCCTGTATGCGCTGGATATAAAGAGCTTTTTGCCGTATTTCTCATTTATATAGCCTGCCAGCTCCTCATAGGGCTTCATCATGGCCTTGTGCATATAGACGTTTTTGTCCTTGTAATCTGACACATACCCGTCGATATCGCTCGGAACCTTATGCTTTGAGTTAATAAGAACAAGGCTGTTGTCGTAGGAAATCTTCGGGTCGGACTTAATCTCCGATACGGAATATTCCTTCAGGGTATAGTTTGAGGGACTTTTCTCTTTAAGCCTTACCTCGGTGAATGTCCTGTCGAGGCTGACCTTGAAATTATAGTAAAACTCGTACTTTCTGTTTGAAATGGAGCTTCTGTTTTTATAAACAAAAGCTCCCGATATAAGTGTCAGTGCCACTAAGGCTAAAGCGACAATGCTCAGGCGCAGCTTTCTTTGTTTTTGC
Source organism: Clostridiales bacterium (assembly GCA_012520115.1). GTDB lineage: Bacteria > Bacillota > Clostridia > Oscillospirales > Acutalibacteraceae > DTU053. The sequence continues at coordinate 9,183 of JAAYOZ010000101.1, forward strand.
CTGCCTGACGCTCTGCCTTGTTTTTTGCTGCGATTCAAAAGCTCACCCCGCAAGATACTGGAAATAGTTATGGCCGCTTATTTTTCCGAAAGCAGCTTTGACAGCTCGCTCATAAAGGTATTAATGTCCTTAAACTGGCGGTAAACCGAAGCGAAGCGGACATAAGCGACCTCGTCAATTTCCTTCAGCTTATCCATGGCAAGCTCGCCGATGTACATGGATGTGACCTCACGGTCAAGGGAGTTATGGATTTCGGCAACGATTTCATCAACCGCAAGCTCAAGCCTCGAAATGGATACGGGACGCTTCTCGCAGGCTCTGAGCATACCGCTTAACAGCTTGTCCCTGTCAAATACCTCTCTCGATTTATCCTTTTTGATAACGACGATGGGTACGTTCTCGATGACCTCATAGGTTGTGAAACGCTTGCTGCATTTCATACATTCACGGCGGCGTCTTATGCGTTCGCCCTCGTCTGTGGGGCGAGAGTCGATAACCTTGCTTTCCTCATAGGAACAATAAGGACATTTCATAAAGCGCACACTCCTTAATCCATTTGCAAGAATGATACAATATTTTAGCACAACTTACAAGGGCAGAAGCCAAATTTTAAGCCATATTTAACAAATTAGCCCATTTTTTTAGCAGAATATTTATTATTTACGCCTTGAACGACAGAAATGAATCAGCGGTTATTATTAGCCCTGCTTATAAGACTTATTCCGAGATAGATTGTGACGCAAAGGAGAGTAAGATTGTAGCCGCTTTTAATGAGGATGAAAAAGGAGGCAAAAAACAGCGGGATGATGAAGGCAAGGGAGATTCTTTCTGTAATTCTTCTTGCTGCGGCTTCGGTGGTTCTGTGGCAGAGATAAAAATACAGCGCCTTGCCGCCGTCAAGGGGCTCTATGGGCAGGATATTTATAATTCCGAGCCCTAAGTTTGCGTAAACGGGCATTAAAAGCCTTTCGTCCCTGCCCGTGTAGATGTAAAGCAGAAACATAAGCGCCGCTATGCCGAAGTTTACGACTACGCCCGCAAGGGAGGTGACTATCTCCTGACGGTATGAGAGGAGCTTGCTGCTTTTGGTCATTCTGAAGCCTGCCGCACCGATTATGATTTCAGTCGGCGGGGCATCGTATGAAATTAGGCAAAAAAGATGTGCCGCTTCGTGAAGCAGCGCAGAAATTATGGTTATAAAGAAGCTTTCTCCCGCTCCCGAGCCGATTAAAAATGCGACCGTCAGAGCAAACAGAAAGCTGAGCCTGAATCTTATTCCCTTTATCTTCATGCCTTACTTGAATGCGTACTCGGGATTTCTGACTATTCCGTCTATTAATACCTCAAAATGCACGTGGTTGCCTGTTGAAAGTCCGGTGCTTCCGACTAAAGCTATCGTCTGTCCCTTTTTTACCTTGTCGCCCTTCTCCTTTTTAAGCTCAAGGCAGTGGGCATAGAGGGTCTTTATTCCCCCGCCGTGGTCAACGACTATGTAATTGCCCCTGCCTCTTGTGGAGCCTGTCTCGCAGACTGTGCCGTCATAGGCTGCATCTATATCCGTGCCCTCATTTGCGGAGATGTCAATACCCGTATGAAAGCCCCATTCCTTTGTTATCGGGTGCTCCCTGAAGCCGAAGCCGGAGGTAATATAGCCCTTTACGGGAAGGGCAAGCTGAATGCCGAGGTTATAGGGCTTGAAAACTACGCTGACGACCTCGCTGTTTACTTCCTTCATATCCTCCCCGCCGCC
>JAAYOZ010000102.1 GCA_012520115.1 Clostridiales bacterium
ATAATACCTGATTTAATGAAATAATTCCAGCCAGTATTCCGTTTCGTAACATTCTTTTAAAGCTATCTGAAACTTTGAAACGAAATCTGCTTTGCTTTGTGCATAGGTTGCTTCATGTATGTTTGCGCCAATTGATGTTGCGGAGCGTTCCAGTTGGTTTACCAAAGAATAATGCCCCTTTATTTTTTCACATAGTTTTAATACATCGACAGCAAAAGTCACAGATAATTCAAGAAGCTTGTTTTCTTTCAAACAAATCACCCCTGTGGCTGATTGTATCATTTTTACAGAAATATTTCTATGGTGACATATTAATGAAATATCGGCTGATGCCGATATGAAATAATCCTGACGGATTATGAAATGCCGAACAAAGTTCGGCATGAAATGAAATTTGCTTTATGTGCCGCAGGCACATTTCACATTTGCGAAGCAAATATTTCACAGCGAAGCTATTTCATTTGCCTGAAAGGCAAATTTCATTGAAAAAAGCAAGTCAAAAGACTTGCTTTTTTCATGGCCCGCTCGGAGGGACTCGAACCCCCGTTCTTCAGAATCGGAATCTGCTGCGTTATCCAACTGCGCCACGAGCGGATTTATTAAGTTTTATTAGGCTATCCGATAATATAGCCAGCATTTCTGCTGACTATATTATACAGTATAGCCGATTAAGAATCAAAGCATAATATGATGTATTTTTTGCTAAACATTGAATCTGAACAGGACCACATCGCCGTCCTGCATTACATACTCCTTGCCCTCTGAGCGGACAAGGCCTTTTTCCTTTGCAACGGCCATTGAGCCGCACTCGATAAGCTCATCGTACGACACGACCTCGGCCCTGATAAAGCCTCTTTCAAAGTCCGTATGGATTTTGCCTGCGGCCTGCGGAGCCTTTGTACCCTTCTTAATGGTCCACGCCCTGACCTCCTGCTCGCCGGCGGTCAGGAAGGACATAAGGCCCAATAGGTCATAGCTCTTCTGAATGAGCAGGTCAAGTCCGCCGCTGGCGATGCCCGCATCCTGAAGGAACATTTCACGCTCCTCTTTGTCAAGGTCAGCGAGCTGGGCTTCAAACTCGGCGCAGATGGGCAGAACCTGAGAGCCCTCCGCTGCGGCGATTTTCTTCACGGCTTTGACGTACTCGTTATCGTTTATGTTCGCAAAATCCTGCTCGCTCATATTACAGGCGTAAATCACGGGCTTTGAGGTGAGAAGTGCGACGGTGCTGAGGACTTCCCTTTCCTCCTCGGTCATTTCCACCGCTCTGGCGCAGACGCCGTTGTCAAGCTCTGCTCTGATACGCTTTAGGAACTCGAGCTCCTTTGCTACCGTCTTGTCGCCCTTTAATGCCTTTGTGTCCCTGTCAATGCGGCGGTCGAGGATTTCCGCATCGGAAAGGATTAGCTCGAGGTTAATTGTCTCGATATCCCTCTGCGGGTCGACCTTGCCGTCCACGTGCAGGATGTTGTCGTCGTCAAAGCATCTGACCACATGGATTATTGCGTCGACCTCTCTGATATGGGAGAGGAATTTATTGCCGAGCCCCTCGCCCTTTGAGGCGCCCTTTACAAGACCCGCAATGTCCACAAACTCGATTGTGGCGGGGGTTACCTTATGGGGCTTATACATCTCGGCAAGGCGGTCGAGCCTTTCATCCGGTACGGGGACTATGCCCACGTTCGGTTCGATTGTGCAGAAGGCATAGTTGGCCGACTGAGCTCCCGCATTTGTCAGCGCATTAAAAAGTGTGCTCTTGCCCACGTTGGGCAGTCCTACTATTCCAAGCTTCATTTGTTTTTCGTCCTATTCAGAAATTTCCCTGATATTCTATTACCTTCAGAACAATCCGTCAACATTAAGACCGAACTTATAGTATTTTTCGATAGGCTCGCTCACGGCCCAAGTGCATTCGAGTCCCTTCGGGAAATGCACAAGCATGCCGGCCTCTATGTGAGTGGTTTTGCCCTCATAGTGAATGTCTGCCGCTCCCTTGAGGATGTAGCAGGTCTCGGATGAGGAGGGATAGCTCCAGTCAAAGGTCTCGGCGCCGCAGCCCCATGTGCCCCAGCTTGCGAAATTGAGCTTCCTGTCGGCCTCGGCCTTGTCGATTTTCTTTGTAAGAACTTCCATATTAAGCTCCTTTCATATATCAGGATTTCCGCCCCGGTTAAGGGGCGGATTTTTTAATATGTTACCTTAACGGTCTTAATCTCAAAGGGTCTGAAGGTCATTTCAATGCCGTTTGCTCTGACCTCGTACTCACCTTGAACCTCTTCGAGCATATTTGTTTCATAGACCTTGTCGATACCCTCAAAGAAATATGCGTAGGCGTTTGTGAATGTGCCCTCTGCCTCATAGAAGCGGACTATGAAGGCTCTTTCGTTGTCCTCGCAGGGCTTAATTGCCTCGACGATGATGTTCGGGGCAAGGCCTGTTACGAGCGGCTTTGCCTTATACTCGCCCTTTGCCTGAACAGGCGGGATATTGAGCATATATGCGGGATGAATTACGCTCTCGCTGTTAAAGCCGCTCCTGTGGGGCAGGAAGGAATAGACGCACCTGTGGATGCCGTCCTTGTCGCCCTTATCGTCGGGCCTTGTGCCGCCCTTGTGCAGTGAGAGGTACATGCCGCCGCCGTTAAGACTCAGAGCGTACTTGCAGTCGTTAAGCAGGCTTACGCCGTACTGAGATTCTGAAAGGTCGGAGTACTTGTGGTTTACGACCTCAAACTTTGCCTGCTCAATGCTGTTGTTTCTGGTTGTCGGGCGCTTTACATAGCCGAACTGAACCTCATTGCGGGCAAAGTCCTCGAAGATTGAGGTCTCGAATGCGGCCTTGAGGAACCTGTGGTCGTCGTTCCAGTCCATTGCTGTGTCGAATCTGATTTCTGCGGAATTGGCGAAGAAAATCATATCCTGCTTAATTGTTGACTTTTCGCTTATCCTGTATTTACTGCGGACAATGTATGCGACCTCGCCGTCGGATACGACCTCACGGCTTAAAAGCTGCATGGAGGGCTTGAATTTGCTCTCGAGGTCGGCGTCGATATCCCAGTTGTCCCATGTGGCGGGGACGTCCTCTGCCATGAGGAAGGTGTTAAGGGGCAGGCCGTCAACGATTTCCCTGCGGACAGCGCTGTCATAAAGGGACTTGATTGTGCCGTTCTCGGAAAATTCGACATCCGCAAAGGGTGTTTCGAGAGTGTTGTCGGAAGCTTCAAATGCGCTCTTATTTTCCGGCTCGCCCTTAATCCATTTAAGGGTTACGCTGCCGAAGGCGGGGATATTAATGCCTGCTACAATGAGCTTTTCCTTGCCGTCAAGGTCCGTATAGACCTGCTGGGCGTATTCGCCTTCAATTATGCAGCCTCTCTTGCGGTCAAGGAACACGGCGTCGCTTCTGTCAAAGGACAGGGTGTTGACGAGGGTTACATATTCATCGTCGCCGGAGTCTACCTTCTTTGAGGTAAGCTCCTTGGCGTCGGC
>JAAYOZ010000103.1 GCA_012520115.1 Clostridiales bacterium
ACCGCACCGAGAGGGAGTTTTATGTAAACGATGCGGGCAACCAGATAGAGAAATTCGCCCTTTCGCTTGATGTAAGATACAGGCAGCTTTTTGACCCGTCTGTCGAAATGCCCGAGGATTCTTATCACGGGCAGGATATAATCGACCATGCAAAGGCTTTTTACGCAGAGTACGGCGACAGATATCTGAACTCCCCCGAAGAGGAGCGCAGGAAGGCTCTTGTTGCCTTTGCTTTGCCTAAGAACATTGCGGCTCTTGAAGCGGATTTGCTTAAATACCGCATTAAATATGACAACTGGTTCCTTGAAAGTACCTTGCATAAAAACGGCGCTGTCGAGCGTGTACTGAAACTGTTAAAGCAGAGCGGCAACACCTACGAAAAGGACGGCGCACTCTGGCTTATGGCTGAAAAGTTCGGCTGTGAGAAGGATTTCGTGCTGATACGGTCAAACGGCATTCCCACTTACATTGTGCCGGACATTGCATATCACTATAACAAGCTTGTCGAGAGGGGCTTTGACAGGGCTATAAACATCCTCGGAGCTGACCACCACGGCTATGTGCCGAGGCTAAAGGCAACTATACAGGCTCTCGGCATTGACCCGGAAAGGCTCATTGTTATTCTCATGCAGATGGTTCGTCTTGTAAGAGGCGGCGAGGTTATAAAGGCTTCAAAGCGTTCGGGCAAGGCAATTACCCTTGTTACATTGCTTGATGAAGTTCCGATTGATGCGGCACGCTTCTTCTTTAATCTGCGTGAAGCCAACACACACCTTGATTTTGACCTTGACCTTGCGGTTGAGAACTCCTCAAAAAATCCCGTTTACTACTGCCAGTATGCACATGCGAGAATTTGCAGTATAATAAAGAGGGTGGGCGCCCGCGCAGAGGAAATAAAGACAGAGCCGAAGTTCGAACTGCTGAATGCCCCCGAGGAAAGGGCTTTGATTAAGCATATAGCTTCCCTGACAGAGGAAATCGAAGCTGCGGCAAAAGACCTTGACCCCTCGAGGATTACGAAATATGCTATTGACCTTGCGACGGCCTTCCATAAATTCTATAACTCAAGCCGAGTTGACGTTGACGACCCGGAGCTGTTCAAGGCAAGGCTGACTCTCTGCATCGCAGTCAGGGATATTATGAAAAATGTCCTTTCAATGCTGAAGGTCGACGCTCCCGAGGTTATGTAACTTTTTCGGAGAGGAAGGCATTATGAAACAGGATACATTAAAAACGGTTGTTACCAATAAAAAAGCCTTCCACGACTATTTTGTCGAGGAAAGCTATGAGGCAGGCATCGAGCTTTTCGGGACAGAGGTCAAATCCATAAGACAAGGCAGGGTCAATCTGAAGGACGCATGGTGCTCTGTTGTAAACGGCGAAATTTTTGTAAACGGCATGCATATTTCTCCCTATGAGCAGGGCAATATCTTTAACAGGGACCCCTTAAGGGTCAAGCGTCTGCTTATGCACAAGCGGGAGATTACCAGACTTTACGGATTGACAAAACAGCAGGGCTATGCGATAATTCCATTGTCGATTTACTTCAAAAAAGGCCGTGTTAAGGTTCAGGTCGGGCTTTGTAAAGGCAAAAAGCTTTACGACAAAAGAGCCGTTGCCGCAAAGAAGGCATCTGAACGGGAAATCGAGCGTGCCTTTAAGGATAAACAGATTTAATAAGCTAAAACTTATCTTACCTTTAGTCCTTCATGGGGATGAAAGGATTTCGACGGGGATCTTGAACCGTGATAAGCGAGCAGCGGTGCGGGACCGCTATAAAATCCGCATCTCAAAAATAAACGAGAATAATACAGTTTTAGCTGCTGCTTAATTAAGCAGCCGTCTTTTCCGAAAGTACCGCGGTTCGGACAAGGGCGTGGATTAGCGGTGAACGTGAACGGATAAGCGCCTCATAGTCCGTCATGAATAATGGGGCTGCCCAAAGCTGAAGCCTGCCGTTTGGCGTCGGTCGAGGGGAGAACTAAAAAAGCGGATACGCTCGTAGAAGGTTGCGGGAATGGGTTTTCGGACGCGGTTTCGATTACCGCCATCTCCACCAATGAAAAACGCCGGTCATTTAATTTGGCCGGCGGTTTTATTTTTTATCTTGTCTGACTTGTTCCGGCGGCTGCCCCCTCCCCCGTTTAACCGGTTTGTGTTAAATCGGTTTTTGCATTTCAAACGCTTAATTCAAACAAATAAAACTTAATATTATATAAAAATGCCTTGACATCGAAAGCAAAGTACTATATAATAGGCTCTCGGACGCGCAAGAAACCCTGAAATCAGCTTGCGCATTATATATCCGGGTGTGGCGCAGCTGGGAGCGCGCTTGACTGGGGGTCAAGAGGCCGTGGGTTCAAGTCCCGCCACTCGGACCAATAATGAAAATCGCCACTTTTTAAAAAGAGAGTGGCGATTTTCATTTTCTTATGTATTACTTTTTCCGGCAATTATTAAATTTTTTATTCTTTTGTTTACTCATAGAATTCCAAAATTCTTCTTTAAGGTTGTCAAAAAGGAATTCAGGAAATGCGCTTAATACAAAAATACTGTTATGCCTTTTGAATATTTCTCGTTCAGCATTGTAAATGCTTTCTGGACTAACAGTTTCTCTATACCAGTTTAAATCTACGGTGGATTTTTTAAATAGACACTGAACACGTAAAGAAAAAACGTTTAATATTTCATGCCAGTGTGCAATATCCATTCTTTGACACGCCTTAGGGTTATTTTCACCTGATAGATTCTTATACTGGCTACAAGATTTCAATGAAACATAGCAATTTGAGAATGCTTTACATGTTCCGTCACGATAATCATATAGAGCTTCAACCATTGGATAACTAATATAAAGTCGACCATTCTCTGTCTCATTATCAAAGAATTTAAGCATTTTCTTCATAATTTCAGAATCACATGGCATTGCGTCTGATGTATTATTTTGATGGACATCAAAATCAAAGAACAGATAAACTTCGGAAATTTCTTGGCGTTTTATATTTGATAGTTCTATGCGAGCGTCTTTAACCGTTTCTTTGAGAACTTCAACCACATCAGTTTCAAAATCATCCTCCTCTAACTTCTGGTAAAGCATATAAAGGTTTTGCGCTGCTGGAAGACAAATAATTTTCGATGAATAGTGTCCTTTGAAAAAGCAAGTCGTCATTTCTTTGACAAATCGACAGTCTCGGCTTTTTCCTTCGACAATGAACAATATGACTGGTTTACTCATTGAACGCCCCTGCCTTGTACATTTTCTGGATGTTGTGCGCACGACGAAGTTCCTTATCTAAAATCTTATCAAAAGAACGTATTTCATTGTCTCGAATTAAAAAATAAGCATCTGGTCGTAAAATATCATTTGAGATCAAGTCGGTATTATGAGTTGAGAGAAACACTTGCGTATCTGGCAACTGTTTTATAAGTTCTATTATTGCTTGCGATAGTTCAAAATGATAGAAAGCATCAAACTCATCGATATATACAAAAGAGGCTTTTGCCATTATCAAATACCAATAATAGAATAGCGCCAAGGACCTTGTACCAGTAGAAGCAATTCCACCAAAATGAACCAATGATTTCTTAAACTTGCAATAAAGATCCTTCACACCATTTTCTTCAACGACCACAAGCCTGTAATCTACACCTTGGGACCTCAAGAATTTTTCAAAATCTTTTTCTTTTCCTTCGCGCACAATGCCTTGTGTATATCTATCGCTTCCAACACGAAGGCCTTGATAACTATTTTCAGTAAGAGAATAGAACATGAGCATATTGTCAACAAAAGTAGTAAACGATAAAAATGCTCTATTCACCGGAGTATCTTTCAAAATAGCATTACTTTTTACATACTTAACACGTGAAATCTTTTCTGTTTCTGCGTCTAGGGTTGAGGACAATTGCAGTGTTTCCGCCCCTTCCAAGCAAGTATAACCACTATTTCTTGTAAAATCATACTTGATTACTTCTTTACCGTCAATAAAAAGAGACTCATTTACAAGTGTCAAGACTTCGGTCTTGCTATATCTATATATAACATCAATTCCATCAAATTCAAAAACATATTCGAAATCAGCTTCTTGCTTGTCGGAATCAAGGTTAAGATAAAGTTGATATTTTTTAAGCGCTTTCTCTTTATCGGTAAGATGTGAAACAATGTCAAAAATTGCAAGAGCAAGATTGGATTTTCCGCTTCCATTGATACCATATATGATACCCTTTGTGATTATGGAATTCTTAACAATTTCGCTGTTAAATTCGTAATTTGCTGGTTTATCCAATTCAAAAACGGTTTTCGTTTTGAAGTTTTTAAAATTAGTTACTGAAAATCTCTTTAACATAGATTCCAACCTCCTTAATAATTAGTATATCCCAAAGAACGAAAAAAACAACAGAAACCGTAAAAAAATTACGGATATTTCGAAATAAAATTACGCCATATGATATTTGTTCTTTGGTTTGATAAATAAAATGCTAATGCATTTCATCTAAAAAAGTTTTATCTTCTAATTTCGAAACAATACTGAACACTGCACTTTATGGAAATGGTCAGTCACGAAAAACTTTGCTATTGCTACATGTTTATTCTGATTTGCTCTAATCAGTCATCTCCCCATGGCCCAAAAGGAACGCTGATATTGATACGGTAAGTGTCAACATCAGCGTTCTTTTTTTTGATTAATACAGACAAACGGCACTACCCGCAAAGATTGCGTACAGGGGAAATTTTAAGTCTTATATGCAGCACTGACGCTTATATTTCATATCATTGCCGTCAAAATAATAAAAAGTTTACAATTTGTGACAAAAAATTTTGTATGTTTTTTCTAATTGGTAATTGACGTTTTCCAAATTTAGGTTATTATTACTCATAGGTATTATTTACCCTGACAATGAAATATACGGAAGAAAGGTGAGATTCGCATGAAAAGGAGATTTCTTAGCATACTTCTGGCGATTCTGATGCTTATGACCCTTCTCCCAGTAGGCGCATTCGCAGATGATCCCGCTGCCGTTGCAAAGATCGGCAGCACCGAGTACACTTCTCTCGCAGCGGCACTCGCAGCAGTACATAACGGAGGAACAATAACTCTGCTGCGTGATATCGACCTTAACAACGAGCCGTGGACACCTTTAAGCAGATCAAACGTCGGCTTCACTTTCGACGGCGACGGACACACCATCAGCAATCTGAAGGTCGACTCAACATCAAGCAGCGTGGGCTTGTTCGGTTCAATCGGATTTTCCGAATCCAGCACCACCATCCGCAACCTCAATCTGCATAATGTCGACGTGAAGGGTGCTTCCTATGTCGGCGCAGTTGCTGGTTGGATTACCGGCACGGCAGTGTTCCAGAACATCACCGTAAGCGGCGATGTGAAGGTTCAGGCAACAGGTCAGAATGCCGCAGGAATTATCGGACACAGTGCCGGCGTGATTACGGTAAACAACTGCCATATCGATGCCACCGCAGGTTCCTATGTTAAGGCGAGCACCACGTCAGGCGGCGGTGCAGGCGGAATTGTCGGTTTTGCGGCAAACGAAGGTTACCAGGCCTGCACTATAACAGGCTGCACAGTTAAGAATCTTGATGTCAGCGGCTATCACAGAATCGGCGGCATTGTCGGCATGATGCAGATTGCCTCCGGTATTTATCCGAGCGTCAATGTATATGTGACCAACAACTCAGTTGAAAATGTAAAGGTAACTGTCACCGGCGGTTCTGCCGCAACGCTCAACAACAGGCACGACGCACAGGCTGGTCTTATCGTCGGCGCCACAACAGATAACGGCGGCCGCTCAAGACATCATTATTACAACAACACCTACTCAGGTGATTGCTCTGTAACTGCAAACTCCGGCGCTCTTGATATCATTCCTACCGCACTGTACGGACTCTGGACTCTGGGCGCTGCCAGAACAAGGGACAACAACGAGACAGGCAGCAGCTGGTACAACACAAACGGAAATGCCGATGTTGTATATGCTGACGGAGCAGCCGGCGAAGTAACCTTCGGCGGAACCGATTACATTACATTCCTTACGGCATACCGTACGGGAGAATCTTCCGCAGAAAATCCCTTTGTACTGCATACGGATGTCGGATATTTGCTGAAAGCTACGGATAAGATTTATGTAGAGGCAAACGGAAATATCTTCTACCCCTTCGCAAGTGCGGGATATGAAATTCAGATAACGGAAATAAGCGAAACTGTCAAGCTCTATGAGCTGATTTCACTTGAAGAAGTAAAGGCAGAGAAGATTGCTCTGCTTAACAGCTACCCCGCTTCCGAGGTGACCGATGACATTATCGCACAGGCAATCGCTGCAATCAGTGCCGCAACGACTGTTGAGGATGTAATCAACGTTTACAACGACGCTGTACAAGCTATTGAGGCTGCTCTGCAGCTTGCAGCGGCAAAGGCCGATGCAATAGCAATGCTCATCGAAGCTGCCGGCGACAGCCCGTCCGAAGCGGTTCAGGCAATCCTCGACGAGTATACGGCAATGATTGAGAACGCAACAAGCATAAGCGAGGTCGAGAGCCTTGCAGACGAGGGTCTCGCCGCAATCAACAGCCAGCTTGAGAGCGAAGGTCCCTCCGATCTGGATAAGGTCGGCAGCTTCATACGCAAGTTCTTCGACTTCATCGCAAGGATTATCTCCTACATCCGTTCCCTGTTCTCATTCAGCTAAGCGCAGGATGTTATAATAATCAATTTGTTTCCCCTTAGCATGTAGCAATAATGCCCGGACCAATAAAAACGGTTCGGGCATTTATGTTTGCATACGGTGTTCATTGGCGCTGTAAGCAAATTCTGAGTTTAAGCATATTATAGTACTGTCGAAATTTCATCATTATTTTTTAAAGGATGTGGTCCAACTGATTATCTATACGGTAAGACCCGGAGACAGTATCTATAATATCGCACAGCGGTATGGTATGAATCTGGATACAATTATCAGCGACAACGCTCTTTCAAGTCCTAACAGTCTTGCGGTCGGGCAGTCGCTGGTCCTCATGACCGACACTATCCCCCACACAGTGACCCGCGGGCAGTCCCTTTATTCAATCGCCCGTGCATACGGCGTAACCCTTAACCAGCTTACGGCTGCAAACCCTCAGATAACAGACCCGAACAGAATACAGGTAGGTCAGGTAATCAATGTTCCCGTCCCTTCGCAGATGAGGGGCGAAATCCAGGTCAACGGCTATGCCTTCCCGAACATCAGCACTGATGTGCTTAACAGAACGCTGCCCTATCTTACATACCTCAGCATTTTCAGTTATCAGGTGCGTCCGGACGGTTCCCTCTCGACAATCAACGACGATGCGCTGATACAAAGCGCAAGACAGGCAAGGGTTGCGCCGATGATGGTAATTACGAATATCGAGGAGGGCGCAAGCTTTTCAAGTGATTTAGCGCACACCATTTTGACTAACCCGCAGGTCCGGGATACGCTCATTAACAACATCGTCAGCACCTTGCAGGCCAAGAACTATTACGGACTGGACATCGACTTTGAATACATACTGCCCGAAGACGGCAACGCTTACGATACCTTCCTGCAAATGGTCACAGAGAGGCTGCATTCGCTCGGCTACATA
>JAAYOZ010000104.1 GCA_012520115.1 Clostridiales bacterium
CATAGTGTAGCACTATATCAGAGCATTTTGCAAGCAAATATTGGCTGTGCATTCAAAAGCATGGGCGCAGGGGGCGGGGTGCAGGCGGGCGCAGGATTCGGGGCGGAGCCGCCAGCCGACACGCAGGGGGCGGGCGCAGGTGGCGTGGGGGATAAGGCGCAAAACCCACAGGGCAGGTGCTGCCCGTCCGCACGCAGGGGGCGGGGTGCAGGCGGGCGGCAAGACAGCACGGGGCGGAGCCGCCTGCTGAGCGGGGAGGATGCTCACGGGTGAGGGGGATAAGGCGCAAAACCCAAGGGCGGGGGCTGCCCGTCCGCACGCAGGGGCGGGGTGCATAAGTGAGCGGGCGGGCGCAGGGAGAGGGGCAGTCGGGACGCAGGATTTAAGGCGGCAAATGGTGTAAAAATACAAATAATTTAATTGTATTGTGGAAATACGGGCAGATTTTTGATATAATATGCTTTGTGTTTTATGGGCTTAGGAAAGGGGTGCTCGAATTGAAAAGACTTGCCGCCGTCTTTATGATTTCGGTTCTGGTTATTTCTTTATTTTCGGGCTGCTCACTGCCCAATAAAGAGCTTGCCCTGAGCTTTCCCATGCCCGACGCACCGAAAAGCCTTGACCCTCAGATAGCTTCGCAAAAGAGCGAGCGGCTCTTTGTCCGCAACTGCTTCGAGGGGCTTGTCACGGTGGACTCCGACGGGAACATCATCCCCGGTGCGGCAGAGAGCTACACAGTTTCCGATGACTCACTTGTCTACACCTTCAAAATCAGGGAGGATGCCCGCTGGTACCTGACAAACACCGCAAGGGAGGGTCTGGCTCAAATCCTGCCCGCCGACTTTGACACAAGGGTCACTGCCCACGACTTTGTTTTCGCCTTCCGTCGTGCGGTGCAGCCTCAGACCGCCTGTCCCGATTCCGAGCTGTTTTTATCCATTAAAAATGCGGACAAAATCTTTAAAGGCGAGCTTGACAGCTCCGAGCTCGGCGTGGAGGCACTTTCGGACTACGAGCTTAGAATTATCCTCTCCCATCCGGAGCGGAATTTCCTAATAAATCTTACGAATCCAGCCTTCGCCCCATGCAACGAGGTTTTTTTTAACGCCTGCGGCGGCAGGTACGGCCTTGCCTTAAAGTACATAATCTGCAACGGGCCATTTATTCTGTTCCGCTGGAATACCGGCGGCTCTTTGAGGCTCGACCGCAACTCCGTCTACAAGGGCGAGCGGTCAGCAGTGCCCGACATCATAAGGCTTTATATCAACGCCGACACTGCCTCGATTGCCGAAAAGGTGCATGACGGGGACTATGGGGCAGGTATCATTTCTTCTGCGGATGCGGCCTCTTTAATGAGCGACAAAAAGCTGAGTCTGACCGAAAGGACTGACATTCTCTGGGCCTTTGTGTTCAACTCAGGGAGAGAGCCTTTCAGCTTTAAAGATATGCGTCAGGCCTTTGTTGCGGCAACGAATATAAGCGAACTCTCTGTCCCGGAGCATTTTAAGGGCCACGCCCTCTCCCCTGCCCCCGAGTCGCTTACACAGGGCATAAAGAATCCCTCGCTTATTGCCTTTGACGAGGAGGCGGCGAGGAGCAGGTTCAAAAATGCACAGTCCGGCGCAGAGCTTACGGGCTTCAGCGTGCTTTGCTTAAAGGAGCATGAGGAGATATTAAAGCCGCAGCTTCAGCAGTGGCAGAAAATATTCGGCATTAACTTCTCGGTTTCGCTGCTGCCACTTGAATTATCGGAGCTTAAAACGAGGGTCGAAGCGGGCAACTACGATGTGGCGCTCTACCCGGTGCAGACAGACTCCGCCGATATCGTGTCCTATCTCAGAGGCTTTTCAATAGAGCGGCAGGACGGCATTTACTGCACCGAGCCCTCATACAGACAGGCTGTCGAGGCTCTGGCGACAGGCCGTGACGGCGGCTTCGAGGAAAAGGCCGCAGAGCTTCTTCAGACCCTTGTTGACGAGGCGGTGCTCTCTCCTGTCTTCTCACAGAGCAGATTTCTGGCAATTAACAAGTCAGTCCGTGGGATATACTTTTATCCGTCCATTGACGATTTGTATTTTATAAGTGCAACCAATAAAAAAACTAAGGAGTAATCATGGCAGTTTTAAGAGCATTCAGGGCGGTTCGCCCCACAAAAGAACAGGCGGCTAAGGTGGCCGCACTCCCCTACGACGTTATGAGCAGTGATGAGGCAAGAGAGCTGACAAAGGACAATCCGGTATCCTTCCTGCATGTTGACAAGGCAGAAATCGACCTCCCCGTGGGTACGGACTTGTACGCTGACGAGGTTTATAATAAAGCAAAGGAGAATCTATACCGCTTTATAGATGAAGGCGTTTTTATACAGGACGAAAAGCCCTGCCTTTATATTTACAGGCAAATCATGGACGGCAGAGCACAGACGGGCATTACGGCCTGCGTTTCGATTGACGACTATATAAACAATGTTGTAAAGAAGCACGAGCATACAAGGGCCGACAAGGAGGTCGACAGATTCCGCCATGTGGATACCTGCGACGCTCACACTGGTCCCATTTTCCTGACATATAGGGGCGGCACCTTTATTGACGATATTATCGCAAAGTACGAAAAGACCGCTCCCGAACATGACTTTGTTTCCGACCAGGGCGTAAGGCAGATAGTCTGGGTCGTAAGTGACGAGGTCGATATAAAGAAAATAGTCGAGGAGTTTAAGAAAATCGACAGCCTTTATATTGCAGACGGTCATCACCGTGCGTACTCGGCAGTGCATGTCGGACTGAAGCGCAGGGAGACCGCCGGCAGCTACACGGGCGAGGAGGAGTTTAACTTTTTCCTTGCGGTGCTGTTCAAGTGCGACGAGCTGAAAATAATGGAATACAACAGGCTTTTAAAGGACACTAACTGCCACAGCACGGCGGAGATACTGAAGCTTGCGGAGAAGTCCTTTATCGTGACCGAAAAGGGCCCCGAAAACTTCCGCCCTGCCGAAAAGCACACCTTCGGCCTTTATCTGAACGGACTCTGGTACGAGCTGAGGGCGAAGGAAGGCACCTTTGACAATAATGACCCTGTTGACCGCCTTGATGTTACAATCCTGCAGAAGAATTTCATCGCCCCCGTTTTCGGCATTACAGACCCTCGAACCGACGACAGAATAGACTTTGTGGGCGGAATCAGGGGTCTGGGCGAATTAAAGAAGCGCACCGATGAGAACGGCTGCGGGGCTGCCGTGGCAATGTACCCGACCACCATCGACGACCTTATGGCCATATCCGATGCGGGGATGATTATGCCGCCGAAATCCACATGGTTCGAGCCTAAGCTCCTGTCGGGTCTGTTCATACACAAGCTGTCGGACTAAACTTGTGTATAACTTAATATAATAGGGTTGAGCCGTAACTACTCAGGTATATTCACTCCAAAACGTCGGCCTGAAGGGCAGGCGCCCAAAATTAATAAAGGGATGATAATATGTTGAATATCCTCTGGTTCATTTTCGGCGGCTTCATCAGCGCCGCTGTCTATGCTCTCTACGGGCTGCTCTGCTGCCTTACCATTATCGGCATACCCTTCGGCAAGCAGTGCTTTAAGCTGGCCCGGCTTACGCTTGCCCCCTTCGGCAAGGACATAGTCTACCCCAAGGTCAGGGCCACAAGCATACTGATGAACATACTCTGGATTGCCCTTGTGGGCGTGGAGACCTTTGTTGTCAACGCCGCAATCGGTATTGCGCTCTGTGCAACTCTAATCGGCATACCCTTCGGTATTCAGTTCTTTAAGATTGCGGTTTTGTCGCTTCTCCCATTCGGAGCGGAGATAAAATAAAAGGTTATCATAATCGCCCCCGTGCATAAGATATACGGGGGTGATTTTTTGAATATTAATCCTTACAGAAACAACTACATAAAGGCCCTGTGCAGCATGTGTCCGGCGGCGACGGCAAGGGTCAAAGGCAGCCGCAGCCATCCGTTTCTGCGGGGGCGTGTGAACTTCGTGCCGGTGAGTGACGGCGTGCTGGTGGTAAGCATTATAAAAGGCCTGCCGACCGGGGGCGGCAAGTGCGGTTCGGGAGTTTTCGGCTTTCATATCCATGAGGGCATGACCTGCACCGGCACCGAGAGCGACCCCTTTGCCGACACAATGGGGCATTACAATCCCGATGACTGCCCGCATCCGCAGCATGCGGGGGATATGCCGCCATTGTTTGAGAATAGCGGCACGGCCTTTTCGGTGTTTCTGACGAATCGATTTAAGATTAGCGAGATTATCGGCAGGACGGTTGTGATTCACTCTCAGCCGGATGATTTCACCACACAGCCCTCGGGCAATTCGGGTACAAAAATCGCCTGCGGAGAGATTGAAAGAGTTATCTGAGCCCCGCCAGTGCGGGGATTTTTTTTGCCGAACAATTACAACACCATAAAACAAATCAGCCCCGCCGAAGCGGGGTTCTTTTTTGCTTGCCGACGCACACTCCCCACAGCGGTCGGTTAGCAGAGGGTAACCGCCGGAGAGAGGCGGGCACTTTGAAGCGGCGGGGAGAGTAGCGGGGCCCAGGACATATTGGGAGGAGGTCTCCCACGTTGCGGGGAGGCGTGGGCGCTCTCCCGATACGGGCGGTGGGCGGAGGGTGCGGG
>JAAYOZ010000105.1 GCA_012520115.1 Clostridiales bacterium
AAGGCGGGCGTTCTGACCCTTGTTGCCGATAGCCAGAGACAGCTGATTGTCGGGCACCGTCACATGGCATATCTTCTGTTCCATGTCCTCAATGTCCACATTTATTATCTCTGCGGGAGCAAGTGCGTTAGCGTGGAGCTTTTAGGCGGCGAGAAAATCGACATAGTTAAATACAGCGACGAGCCGAGAGTTTTCATAGCTAACGCACTTGCTCCCGCAGAGATAATAAATGTGGACATTGAGGACATGGACCAGAAGATATGCCATGTGACGGTGCCCGACAATCAGCTGTCTCTGGCTATCGGCAACAAGGGTCAGAACGCCCGCCTTGCCGCAAAGCTCACGGGCTGGAAAATAGACATCAAGCCCGAAAGCGGCTTCTATGAGCCTGTTATTCAGCTTTAATCAGCATTTTGATGACTTTGATATATACTACTATATGAATCTCAGAGTTTTCGTGCTTTTAAAGGCTACTTCGTAACTTGAGCCTTGAAAGGAGAAATCATGCCAGTAAAAAAACAGCCTTTAAGAAAATGTACCGGCTGCGGCGAATCAAAGCCTAAACGAGAGCTTGTCAGGGTGGTAAAATCCCCTGAGGGCGAACTTTCAATCGACCTGACCGGTAAAAAGAACGGCAGGGGCGCATACATCTGCCCCGACGCCGAGTGTCTTAAAAAGGCAAGAAAAGCAAAGCGGCTTGAAAGGTCCTTTGAGATGCAGGTTCCCGACGAGATTTACGAGCGGCTGGAAAAGGAGCTGTGTGCCAATGCAGAGCAGGTTTAAGTCGCTGCTGGGTCTGTGTCTGAAGGCCGGAAAGCTGGCTGTGGGGCACGATGCCGTGAAAACCTCTGTAAAGCAGAGAAAATCTGAGCTTATCATACTGACAAGCGACGCATCCGAACGCTTATTTGATGAAATGTCAACACTGACAGGCGGGAAAAATATACTGAGATTAAATCTTACTATGGAGGACATTTCAGCCGCAATCGGCAAACGTTCCGGAGTGCTGTCAATAAACGACGAAGGCTTTGCCCGAGTCATATCCGATGAAACTACCAAGGAGGGCTTTATTATATGACGATAAAATACAGAGTACATGAGGTTGCAAAGGATTTCGATATGAAATCCAAAGATATCATCAAGCTATTGGGGCAGTATTTCGAGGAGCCTAAGAAGCACCAGACTGCTCTTGAGGAAGAAGAGCTTGATGTTATCTTTGACACCTTAACACAGCAGCATCAGGTGGAGAGCTTTGACGAATACTTTGCCGCCGCCTTGCAGAAAAAGAGCGAGGAGAAGGCCGAGCCCGAAAAAGCCGAGCCTGTCATTGTCGAAGACGGCAAGGCAGAAAAGGCACCTGCCGCCGCCGAACCAAAAGCCGCTGAGAAGAAGTCCGCAGGGGAAAAGCCCTCAGCCCCGAAGCAGGACGCAAAGGCAGTTCAGCAGCATAAGGCTAAGGAAAAGGCAGATACTAAGAAGGCCGACGATGTGGTTGTTCAGGCCCGCACAAAGGGCGACAAGCGCACCGTGGACACAAGAATAGCCCATGTTCAGCTTGATAAGTATAACGAAAAGTATGACAATATAGCCCAGACCACGACCTCCATTCGTGACACCGAGACAAACAAGCAGAAAATCAAGCAGAAGTCTCAGCAGTACCGCAAAAAGGTCGGAACAAGACAGCAGAGGAAGGAAACCGAGGCAGAGAGACTCAAGAGAATCGCCGAGGAAAGGGCCAAGAAGCCCATCACCATTACCGTTCCCGATGAGCTTACGGTCGGCGAGCTGGCATTAAAGCTCAAGATGACCGCCGCTGAGGTTATTAAGAAGCTGTTCACCCTCGGTGTTATGGCGGGCATTAACG
>JAAYOZ010000106.1 GCA_012520115.1 Clostridiales bacterium
CAAAGGTCTGTTGACCGAGTTTTATTTCCATTGATTGGGCAGCAGCCGTGCCGACACTTAGTATAGTATCAACATTGAAGATTCTTGCGAAGGAGGTCTTTGTTTCTTTAGAAGCAGTTACTTTTACAATGGTATCGTTATTTAAGAATTCAACGATAATCTCATCATCGCTGTTTACTTTTACGCCGTTCTTCTTTGCATATTCGATTGCAGTTTGTCGTGAGGCCGCAGTGTCAGGGAGCTTCTGAGCAGCTGCAAGGGCAGCGCTGTCAAGAGCCGTCTGAAGCTGAGAGCGTTGATAATAGACCAAACCGAAGTCAACGGCTAAGGCAGTGAAGCCCATAAGCACTACCATGGAAATGGCTAAGAATATAACCGCGACTCCGCTTTCCTCTTTAAAAAAAAGGCGCAGTTTGCTTTTCATGTCTACCTCCCCTTTAAAAGAGCTATTCTTCTTCGGAATCTTCCTTTTCAATAGCATCAAAGGTTTCTAAAGCGTGTGAGAACTGTTTCTTAAGTTCTGTCAATAAGGAATCGGACTGTTTAAGGTGATAGGAATGTACCTGGATTAGCTTTACAAGCTTTAATCTCTCATTAGCAGCCGCAGTTTCATACTCGTTCTTCTTCTGGGCAAATTCATACATCTGAGCTCTAAGGCTCTCCCTGAGCTCGGAGATTTCCTTTTCAAGATGCTCATTCTGCTGCTCAAGAGAGGCAAGTCTGATTCTGAGGTCTGCTATTGTTGCCTGCTGTTTTTCGTTTTCATCGGTCTTTTTGTTCAGTTCAATGGAAATTGAGTTAAGCTCGGCTTCAACTGCCGACAGCTTTGCGGCTGCGGCGGAATAATCGACCTTCAGCTTGCCGTATGCTTCAAGCTGAATATTGTTCTCGCTGATAATATTTGCAAGCTTTTTGTTCTCTTCCTTGAGCTTTTCGATGCTTGCATTAAGACTTTCGATTTTCTTTTCAAGGTTTTCTTTTTCGATAGCGGTTTTTGCAAGGCCGACCTCAAATTCCTTCAAGCGCTGTGCTTCCTGCGAAAGCAGGTTAAATTTGTTGCTGAGGTCGTTGAATTTAACCTGAAGCTCGTTGTTATCCTTCTTGCTGCTAAGCTTATTGAGCGCCTCGTTCATTTTGTCTTCTGCGAGGACGGCACGCTCCTCTGCAAGTCTGAGCTTTGTTTTAGCCTTATTAAGCTCTTCCTCGGCGATTCTCTGAGCATCCTTTGCCTTACTCAGCTGCTCTGACATAGTCTTTGAAGCCTTTTCGGCTTCGGCGGCAATGGCACGGGATTTAGCCGCATCCTTTGAAGCCTCTTCGGCCTCCTTGCGGGCCTGTTCCTGTGCGTCAAGGGCCTGCGAAAGCTCCTCTTCAAAGGTCTTTCTCGATACTATGAGCCTTTCCTCGGCATCCTCAGCCCTTTTGACTGCGTCCTGATTCTGTACTTTAAGCCAGTCACGCTCACGGGCAATAAGGGTAATATTGTTCTTCAGCTCCTCAAGCCTGTCCGCATACATCTGGCAGGTTTTATTATAATTATCAAACCGGTCGTCAATATAAGCATAAACCTCATCGGGGTCAAGTCCGCCGAAAATGGCTTTTTTAAAGGTTACGGAAGTCCTGATGGGGCAAGAAAGGCCGTCATCAAGTTTTAGGACAGTATCCTGACCGTTTTCAGAGTTCACAGCCACAGTAGCTTCCGAATTCTGTTCGGCCTTTGTTTCATCAATAGAGTTATCATTAGGAGTCTGATTCATTTATTGTCCCCCTATGTAGCAATATTTACAAAATCTTAAGAAAATTATACGTCAGCCTTATGCAAAAGTCAACACGTCATCAACATTGATGCCGAGTTTCTCAGCATCGCCTGCATTTAATTCGAGAACACTTTTTGACTCCTTAATTCTCCTGACGCTGACACCCGGAGCGATATTTCTGTCTATGCAGACAACCTTAAAGTCCTTGTTAAAATAAACGACATCAATTGAGAATTTCATAAAATACGTATGAATCTGCGAACAGGGATAAAGCAGTAATCCCGTACCTTGTTCCAACGATTTTCTGAACATCAGTCCTTTAAGTCTTGCGAAAAAGGAGTTGGCAAATTCAACTTTCTTTACTATCGGTTTTCCCTCTGACGAGTATAGCTTTAGGGTCTTCAATAATCTCACCTGCTTATAAGAAATGATCCATTATCGTTAATACTGTGGGACCTAAGATTATTATAAAGATAACGGGGAAAATAAACGCAACCATGGGGAGCATCATTTTGATGGGTGCCTTCATTCCCTTTTCCCTTGCCATCTGGCGCCTTGTTTCTCTGAGCTGTTCGGACTGGACCTTCATAACATTGTTGATGGGAATACCGAGCTGGTCGGCCTGAGCCAGAGCAGCGGAAAAGGTCTTAAGCTCCTGAATATTACTGTTTTCGCCCAATGACCTTAAAGCCTCACGTCTGGGCTTACCCATCTGAATTTCTCTGTAAAGAATCTTAAGCTCCGTGATAAACGGTCCTTCCAGCTTTTCGGCAACCTTAATCAGCGATGCGTCAAAGCTTAAGCCCGCCTCAATACAAACACCGAGAAGGTCCATAGCGTCGGGAAGCTGATTTCTGATTGCCTCCTGATAGCTGTTCACCTTGGAACGCAGAATGTAGGTGGGAGCTATCATTCCTAACATCAAGCCGACCAATATAATTAACAACATAATTAACGGATCGGATTTGATTGCCAATGCGACAATTAGTGCTACTATTGTCGTGATAACTGCCGTGATATTCTTTATAAAGATAAAGTCCGGAGCGGACATATTTACGCCCGCCAGCCTTAACATCCTTTCGGTCTGCTCGAATTTTGCATTGGCGGCAGCAGGATTTTGATTCTTCTTTAAGTTTACCTTAGGCAGCTTTGTGCGAATCTTTTTTATCAACGGCGCAATAAAGCGCTCGTAAAAGGATTTATCCAAATCCTCAAAAACGGGCAGCTTGCTCGTACCGTCAATATATTCGATTCTTTTTTGCTTCAGGTCCTGATTCGAGCCGAAATAGCTGAGAACGGACACAGCTACAAAAAACGCAAGAATCGAATAAAGTATTACAAGTATCTCCATAATACAACCTGCCTTTCACATATAGGCTCAGTATTTGATGTTGATAATCTTCTTGATAATTATCGCACCTATAAACTCCATTACCGCCGCAACACCGATCATTATCTGACCTCTCGGGTCGGTAAATAATGAGCTGATGTAATCGGGTGCGAGAATCATAAGTATACCGGCAAGGCCTACGGGCAGAATTCCGACGACAAGGCCTGACATTCTTCCCTGAGCGGTCAGGGACTTGATTTCGCCCCTGATTCTGAGTCTCTCTTTAATGGTATTTGCGATAGTTTCGAGAATTTCGGAGAGGTTACCGCCGGTTTGCCTTTGAATATTAACGGCGGAGATTGCAATAAGCAAATCGGAGCTTTTAAGCCTTTCGACCATATTATTCAGTGCTACCTCAAGTGGGTTGCCGTATTTGACCTCAATCAGAACTCTTGAAAACTCGGAGCTTATCGGCGGGCTCATTTCGTTTACTATTGTCTCAAGCGCCTGCTGGAAGCTGAGTCCCGAACGCAGGCAGTTACAGATAATCATTAAAGCGTCACTGAGCTGAGAGTCAAAGTCTGCAACCCTCTTTTTCTTTCTCATTGCCAGGAAAAGAACGGGGGCGATAGCGCCGAGGAAGGCAAGAGTTGCCGAGGGCATGATTTTCTGAGTGAACAGAGCGGCAAGTCCCGAAGGCACGAAAACAAGAAGTATCCAAATGAGGGCAAATTCCTCGGGACGCATCGCAATGCCCGCAAGAACAAGCTCATTCAGAATCCTGTCAACAAACTTCCGCTGTCCCAACGCTCCTCGTTTTCCGAGACGCTCCTCAACGGTTTCCGACTGTCTACCCTTTTCAAGCTCGATGGTGTCGTAAATCGTAAGCTGCCTACCCTTTATTTTGAGCAGGCGCTTTAAGATTGCCCTCTTATCCTTTGTGAAGTAATTGTAGAAGATGATTACTCCGACAAAGATAGTAAAGCCCATCAGAGC
>JAAYOZ010000107.1 GCA_012520115.1 Clostridiales bacterium
AAAAGCATCCGTTCGGTGTCAAAGCCGGGCGGATGCTCTTTTGTGCAGAAACTGCGGTTATTTTATACTTTTCTTGAATTCGGCGATTGTAAAAACTGCCTCGAGCTGTTCATCGCTATCTATTTCAAAAGCAAGGGGGAAGAACTTCATCTTGCCCATCTGCTTTGAGTCCGCAATCATCTGCTTTGTTTCCTCGTCAACAGGAAGGCATTCGGCGTCCGCACGGGCTTTTTCGGGGAAATAGAATGTCACCTTGAAGAAGCCCTCCCAAACTGACAGCCAGAAGACGGTTGCCTCATTCTGACCGCCACGCTTGCCCGTCCATTTGCAGACGCCCTTTGCGAGCCATGCCTTGCCGTCGGTGTAGTAACGCCATTGAAGCTGGATTTCGTGCTCTGTAAGCTTATCTGCAAATGTCAGATAGGCATTATTCGCATTCCCGAGCGCCTCTGCCAGAACAACGCTTGTCGGCTCGATGTCGGGATTTCTGAGCAGCTGCTCGCCTTTTTTCGTCATTTTATGACCTCCGAAACAGTTTATTTGGACTGTCCGTACCCGCACAGCTCGGGATAGTATCTTATTTTCGGCTGGTCGTCCTTGTGCTCACCGATGATTTTCTCCATCCAGATCATATCATACCAGCGGCCGAATTTATACCCGCATTTACGGAACTCGCCGACGGTCTTATAGCCTAAGTGCTCATGAAACTCAGGGCTGTTATTGTTTAGGTATTCGTCCTTTTTGTCCGTCCGGGCTATGCAGGCGTAAAGATTAATAATGCCCATTTCTTTGAGCCTTGCTTCGAGGGCTTCGTACAGCATCCTGCCGAGGCCGCATTTCCTTGCATTTTTGTCGAGGTAGATTGTCGTTTCACAGCACCAGTCATAGGCCTCCCTTTCCACAAAAGGGTGAGCATAGGCATAGCCCTGTATCTGGCCGTCCTTTTCGACAACGAGGTACGGGTATTTCTCCGTTATGCGCTTTATACGGCTCTGAAACTCGGCTAAAGACGGCACGGTATACTCAAAGGAGATGGCCGTATCCGTTACATAGTAGGAATAAATCTCCAAGAGCCTTTCAGCATCGTTAATAACTACATTCCTTATTTTTGTCTCACTCATAAACAGCCCCCGCTAAGATAGTATACAGCAGCAGCGCCTCAAGGAAAATCAGGTTCAGCAAGGTAAACACGCCGAGATAGGCGGCGTTGCGCTTACCCGCAGTCTTGCCGTAGTATTTGAAGGAAATCAGGCTTGCCATGGAGGCAATAATCGTGCCGAGTCCCCCTAAGTTCGTGCCCACAATCAGCGCCGAAGTATTGTCCGTAAAGCCGGAAAGCAGGATGGCCGCAGGGACATTGCTGATGACCTGACTTGAAAGCACCGATGTCAAAAGCTCGTGACCCTGTATTATGCTGCCAAGCCAAAGGCTGATTTGCGGGATACGCTTCATATTGCCTATGAAAATGAACAGAAATACGAAGGTGAAAAGCAGTGCATAGTCGGCTTTAAGCAGGGTTTTACGGTCAAGAGCCAGAACCGCCGCAAGAACCACCGCCATGACAATATAGACCGAGATTAAGCGGGCGACGCTCGTCAAGGCGAACAGAAACAGCAGAATATAAATTACGGCTTTTCGCTTTTCAGCCGAAAGAAGTGTTTTCGGTGCCTGTGTTTTAACCGAGACATCCCTGCGGTCTATTAATATAAAGCAAGCGGCCAAAAGTCCGGCAAATGAAAGCAGAGTGTAAGGCAGCATCAGCGAAACAAACCCGGCGGGACTCATCCGGCTTTTTGAAAACAGGTATAAATTCTGCGGGTTGCCTATGGGTGTGAGCATGCTGCCTAAGTTCGCCGCAACGGTCTGCAGCACGATAATGCGAATCATATATTTCTCTAAGCCCGCCATAATAAGCACGTCAATTGTAAACGGCACAAAGGCAATAAGCGATACGTCATTTGTTATGAACATGCTGAAGACGAAGCACAGCAGTACAAGTACGATTGAAAGGCTTCGCACATTGCTTGTTCTGTCGAGCATCCGGCTGCCTATCGTCGAGAAAAGCCCCAAGTCCCGCAGCCCGGCCATTATCAGCATTAAACTCAGTAATATGCTCAATGTGTGAAAGTCGATGTAGTTCGCATACTGCCTGTCAAGGGGAACAAATATCATTGAAAGAACAGCAAGCAGAAGGGATATGCAAAGCACTGCTTCTTTTTTAAGAAAATTCCTGATTTTTTGTGACAAGTTGATGCTCCTATCGGTGTTTAACTATCTGCAAAGCAGTCTTTGCGTGACTATGTCTGAATAAATCTCCATGCCTGAGGTGTCGGCTATATGGATTACATCCTTAAACTTTTCGGCATCGGGAAGGAGGACAGGAAGCAGGTTTACTTTCTGCAGTATGTGCTCCGGATTGAAAATCACATCCTGATAGCCGTCGAAAATCGCCACATAGAAAATCTCGGACTCCACAATATCCTGGAAGAAGTGGCTGCCGTAGGACAGCTCAGGCATAAAGCCCTCCCTCTTAGAGGCAAACTCACACAGCACCCTCATATTGCACAGCTCCGTAAAGTGCACCGGCACTCCGAGGGACGGCGTGGTGCTGCCCCACCTGCCGGGGCCCACAAGCATGGCGTTTTTGCCCTTCATTACCCTGTTAATGAGGCCGATTTTTCTTGCAACCTCATACTTTTCCTGCTCGCTAAGGCTCAAGTAAGGATTCGAGCCGACGAAAACGATATAATCGACTGCCATGCGCACGCTGCCGCCCATGAAGTTGCCCTTGCCTGAGAAGAAGCAATCCTTTTCGTCCTTAATTTCGGGTATCTTGACAGTCTTGCCGAGTCCCTTCGTCTGCAAGGGACGGCATTGCAGCAGGTTTATTTTATAGCTGTTATCCTTATTGAAGTTGGCCGTAAATTCGATGTCCACCGGGTAGTCGTAGGCCTTTGACAAAATGGCGAGCATATCTCTCATTACGGCGGCAAAATCCGTATCCTTTAAGAGCTTCTGAAAATCCAGCAGGTACGGCGCCGGCCTGTTTAAATAGCCCATCTCACGCAATCTGAATTCGGCGGCAAAGTCGGGACTTACAAACAGGCTCTTGTCCGCCTTTAACGGAAGGGACAAGACCTCGTCCACAGACTTGCTTTCGTGAATATTGACGCTCAGCGACAGAAGGTCAAGCCGATGCTGAGAGAATTTCTTCTGGTCCTCATAGTTCATCGGGGGGATTCTTAAGGGATTATCAAGGCAGACTATTCTTACATAATCCCCGTCGCTCCTGTCCACCGCTCTGGTGCCGAGCCCGAAAACAAGGCGGAGCATGCCTGCATTCATATCTATGCTTTCATCCCAGACATAAAGGTTTGAGGAGTTGCCCACGCCGGCGATATGCGGGAAGAAATAATCCCCGAAGCGGTCGCCGGACACACGCTGTACCAATATGGCCATCTGCTCGTCCTGCCGGGACAGACCACGGTTCATTCGGTAGTTCAGGGCGTCCTCGTTCATGGTGCTGGCATAGACGGTGCGTACCGCCTGCTCGAAGGCCTCATAGCGCTCCTGCGGCGTGCCCTGATTCACGCAGAAAACGCTCTCATATTTGCCGGCAAAGGCGTTGCCGAAGTTGTCTTCCAAAAGGGAGCTTGAGCGCACTATGATGGGCGACTGGCCGAAGTATTCGAGCATCTGCACAAACTGCTCCATAATATCCTTCGGGAAGGAGCCCTGAAGCAGCTTCTCTCTCAGCTCCGGGGCGTACTTATAATAGCCCTCCGGAGTCTTTTGCTTGGTACGCAGCTTCCACCAGCCGTTCTGGACAATATAGGTGTAAAAAACATCCGAGCCTATATAAAAGGAGTCGTGTGGCTCTAAGGCCGATGTAAAGCGCTCGCCGCCTTGAGTTTCAAGAATTTTTCTTGCAAGGAGCATGCCGACACTTTTACCGCCGATAAAGCCTGTGCCGATTTCTCTTGCGGCAATATTGAGGATGTCCTTTAAGTCAAAATACTTGTCGCAAAGCTGAAACATCCTCGAATCGCTGCCTATCAGCATATACATAAGGCGCTTTTTGACAGCCTCCTGCTGTTCCTTCTGGGCAGTCAGCATATTCTTTGCATCATTAAAGACCGTATTCCAGTAATCGAGCCTTATTTCGCCTCGGTTGATGCTGTTAAACAGTTCGGAAGCATCTGTGCTTGAGGTAATGCAGACCGCATCCTGCCCCTGAATGCAATGGGGGAAGAACATGGTGGGCGAATAGCGCTGCCATACCTTTAAGGGGTGAATATATGTCCTGTCGTTGATTCTGTATAAATCCAATAAAAGCTGGGTTGTTTCACGAATACCGGCAATGGTGCTGTATGTATGCAGATTGCGCTTAATGGCAAAGTAAGCAACCGTGTCAAGCTCATACAGATAGGGGCAGGTGGCTTTGAAGAAATTGCCTATCATCAAATCAGAATGCCAGTACTCCAGCAAGTCAGTCAGGCAATCGAAAACATAGAAGGCCCATCTGCCCTCGTCGCTTATTATATTATGTATTTCGGCAGTGAAGCTCTCGAAGCCCTTCTTCGGGTCGACACGGTATACCTTTATGCCCTCATAAGAGTCAAGCACCGGCTCGTGATTTGCAAAGCGGATGTAAATAAGATTCTGATTATCGGCGACAGAGCTTTCCACATAAGAGCGAACCATTGTCTTATAGTCCGAAACCGAGTCAACCTGCCAAACCACGTTATCTCCGTACCGCAGGTGGTCTATAACCTCGTCGAAGCCCTTCAAGCCAGTGCTGACCTTATCGTATATATTC
Organism: Clostridiales bacterium; assembly: GCA_012520115.1. GTDB lineage: Bacteria > Bacillota > Clostridia > Oscillospirales > Acutalibacteraceae > DTU053. Next base: position 4,820 of record JAAYOZ010000107.1, read on the forward strand.
ATAGCGCACCTCTTTTCCGGCTGATTTTGTGAATATTAATCTTTTCTATTTTAGCATAAATACCCGCCGGATTTCGATAAGCAATTTAACTTTTTATCAGGCACTTTTATAAAAGTTTTGAATATTGTAATAAATGACAGCGGGATGTATAATTGTTTTAGACCGTGAAAAAAGCAGAAAAAGGTAAGGCGCACTGCAGTTACCTTAAAGCCCCGCAAATTAAGTGATTGTTTTGAAAGGACAAACGCTATGAGTGACACTATGCAAATCGTTATAGGAGTGATTATTCCGCTTTTGGGAACAACTCTCGGTTCCGCAATGGTCTTTTTTCTGAAAGGAGAAATGAAGCCTAAGGTACAAAAATCCCTGCTCGGATTTGCTTCAGGTGTAATGATTGCCGCTTCCGTATGGTCGCTGCTTATCCCGGCCATCGAAATGACCGAGGAGCAGGGCGGCATCAACTGGCTGCCGTGCTCTATCGGATTTATGCTCGGCGTTGGATTTTTGCTCTTGCTGGACACCCTCATTCCCCACCTGCATGTCAATACGGATGAACCTGAGGGGCATAAATCAAAGCTCGGCAAGTCGCTGATGCTCGTACTTGCCGTGACCCTTCACAATATACCCGAGGGCATGGCCGTAGGCGTTGTTTTCGCCGGATTTGCCGCCGGAAACGCAAGCATTTCTGCCGCAGGCGCCTTTGCCCTTGCCATCGGTATTGCGATTCAGAACTTCCCCGAGGGTGCGATTATCTCCATGCCGCTGCTCGGCACGGGAATCTCGAAGCGGAAGGCCTTTTCATACGGTGTTCTTTCCGGCGTGGTTGAACCCCTCGGAGCATTGATTACGATAATACTTACCTCGTTCATTACGCCGATTCTGCCGTATATCCTCGCCTTTGCCGCAGGTGCAATGATTTATGTCGTGGTCGAGGAGCTGATACCCGAGGCCCAGTCCGAAGAACACAGCAATATCGGAACAATAGGCACCGCTGTGGGCTTTACATTGATGATGATTCTGGATACTGCGCTCGGTTAAATGTCTGCTCAGATTCCTATGAGGTTCATTATTCCGTGGGCAAGGATGGTTATATAGCAATTATCGGTTCTCATTCTGATAAAGCCGAGCACAACGCCGAATATCGCTCCGGCGGCAAGCTTTGTAAGCACGGCAAACCAGTTGCCCTCGATGATATGCGGCACCATATAACCGATATGCCAAAGAGCAAACAGGAAGATGTTCCATATGTAGACGGCAGACTTTTTGTCCATCGCTTTCCCGAATCTGTTCCAGATATAGCCCCTGAACAGCAGCTCCTCATAAATCGGGGTGACAATGCTGAAATACACCGTTGACTTGACCGCAGCAAAGCCCACTGAGAAATTCGAGGGATTAACGATAAGTAAGAGAACCGTTATACAGGTAGCAATTATATAGAATTTTGAGAAAGCTTTCGGGAAGACCGAAAGCTTTTGTTTTCTGACCCTTGCATAGATAATGACTGCTACTGTAAGCAGGCACATTAAGGCACAGCTCAGCATCTGTGAAGCAAAGCGGGTGGCCGGAACAGAAGGCGCAATCAGCCACTCTAGCAGCTCCAATATGCCCTGAAGAACTATCATCAGGACAAAGGCTTCTATGATAACCGCTCTTTTGTTTTGTGTGTCAGTCATAAAGCAACCTCCTTGTTTCGCACTTCAGAATTGAAGCATTATCGAAGGTTTTCAAGTATTTCATTATAGCGTTTAGTCGCAAGCTCGCTGGGTTGTCCCTTTTTGCAGAAAGTCAGCCCCGCCAGTTTGGGCACGACCCGCTCTACAACAATCTGCCCGTCGGTCATTTTTGACTCGAGTGCCGCAAGGGCTTCGAGAAATCTTTTGTCCCTTTTGGCACGGTTGTAAAAGGACAGGACATAGACATAAACAAAAAGGTTGTAATTTCTGAAGGGGTATTCGACCTGCATGAACAGTGTGCCGATTCCGTAGTGGCAAGGACCGATGGGCTTCTTTATCGTCCAATGCTCCAGCAGAAAATCCACAGCCCTGTCAAGCGCAGGCTCTTTGCCCATATAATCGCTGAAGCGAAATGCGTCTAAGGCGAGAATCGTCGGGAAGGGGTTTGAATATTCGGTCTCGGGCCCTCTGCCGAAGAAGAATTTATTGCAGCGCCAGCCTCCGTCGGAATGCTGAATGCTTAACAAATGACGGAAGGTTTTTTGTATTCTCTCGTCAGACGCATAGCCCATATGGCAAAGCACATCGGCGGCGTGGATTGTCTGGCAGGGGTAGATTGCACCCTTTGGGTAAATCTTAAAGCGGCCGTCCTGTTGCCATGCGCTGAATATCAGCTCGGCTGCCTCTTTAAGCACCGGCTCTGACGGCTTTATACCAAGTTCCAATAAGTACATCACGCTTTCAAGGGTTGTGAACGGTGCGCCCTTCATCAGCCGCATATCCGATGTAGCCCAGAGGTCGGCTCCGTTATCATGCCTGTGCGATAGTATCAGCTCGGCGTCTTTTAAATATTTGCCGTCAACGGCCATGCGCTCACTTCTCTCATTTTTCTCTTGTACGGATTTCTAAAGTATCTCGATATCCGGTACTTTTCTTATCAGCACTTCAATTTCAAATAGCTTCTGATTCATCATTATACTCCTTAAGCCCCTTGCCGCAAACCCATCCTGCACCGCACGGGCATAAAAAACTGTCTTTATGGCATGATGAGCAGGTGGTATAGCATGGTCAAGGCCGGGGTAAAACCGAAAGGAAAAAGAGTATAATAAAGAAGCTAACTGCAAACGGGCAGAATTAAACGCAAAGCGAAAAGG
>JAAYOZ010000108.1 GCA_012520115.1 Clostridiales bacterium
ATACTCCTGCCCTATACCGCTAAGGGCATTTATACCCGTGAGGTTCTGCCCGAGGGCGATTACACTCTTATACCTCCTGTTTATATAGGCAGGGATGTCACGATAGGCGACAGGGCGGTAATAGGCCCTGATTCCGTTATCGATGACGGCTGCAATATCGGCGCAGGGGCAGAGGTCAAGTCGTCGGTGGTCTTAAATTCGGTACACATTGCAAAGAACGCATATCTCAATTCCTCGGTTGTCTGCGAGGGTGCGGTTATAAAAAGCGGTGCAAGGCTTTTTGAAAATACTGTCGTGGGCGCAAATGCCGTTATCGGCGAAAATGCAATAATAAAGAATAATGTCCGCATCTGGCCTGAAAAGCAGGTGGGCGACGGTGCGGAGGTAGCCGACAACGTCAGGGACGGCAATATTGAAAGGGATGTTTTCGGCGACGACGGAATCAGCGGCATAACCTTTTCCGAGCTCAGCTGCGAAATGGCGGCAAGGCTCGGCGCCGCCGTGGGCAGCTCAAAAAACGGCAGAAGGGTCTGCATAGCCCATGACGGCAAAACCGCCTCTATTGCTATTGAGAGGGCAATAACGGCGGGACTTATGTCAACAGGAGCAAGGGTACTCGAATTCGGCGACTCCTTTGTTTCAGAGCTCAGGTTCTTTACGGGCTTCTGCGATTTGAAGGCTGGTATTTTCGTTCAGACCACGGACGAAAACACGGAAATAATGCTTTTCGGCGAACTGGGTCTGCCCCTTTCAAGAAAGGCAGAAAGAGAGATAAGCGACAAATACAGGCGCTGCGATTTCCTCAGATGTACTCAGGACAGCTGTACCGATGTGGTAGACATCACCGCCATAAAGGGCAGCTATCGCAGGGAGCTTGAAAAAAGCGCAGTATCGACCCTTGAGGGCGTCGGCGCAAAGGTCATAGCCGGCGATGAAAGGGTAAGACTTGTAATAAACAATGCCCTGAATAATTTAAAGCTTAAAGACAAAGCCTATCCTGTGTTTACTATCGACAGCACCGGCACGGAGCTTACCGCAACGGACGAGAACGGCGAGGAGGTAGCACACGAAATTCTCCTCTGCCTTGCATCCTTTGACGAGCTGTCCCAGGGCAAGGATATTGTGATTTCGTCCGAAGCGCCGATGGTAATCGACAGCCTTGCAAAGGACTTTTCCGCAAGGGTAAGGCGCTATATCAGCAGCTCGCCCGAATTTGAGGACGAGGAAATGCGGCAGACGGCTGATAAAAATAAATGGGATCATGACGCTCTGTTCCTCACCATAAAAATTCTCTCCATGATGAAAAAAGAGGAGAGGACTCTCTCGGAGCTTATTAAATACCTGCCTAAGTTTATGATAATAAAGAAGTCGATTCCGCTTAGTTTCTCGCCGTCAAAGCTGACTGAAGTTTTCGCACAGTCCGGCGGCGCAATTCCGCTGACGGCGGACGGAAAGACCATAAAAATTGAAGCGGGCAAGGGCAGGGCATACCTTTCCCCCACAAGGACCGGCAAGATGTTGAAGGTCTTTTCTGAGGGCAACAGCACTGAAATTGCAGACGAGCTTGCATTTGAGATAGAAAAAATAATAAACGGTGTTAATATTGACATCAAATAGCAAAAATAGTACAATTTATTAGGTATGCTGGCATAAAGCATACCTACATACAGTGGTTTAAATCACTTGTTTATTAATAATTTTCGACTTTGCAGTCTTGTTTGATACAGGACTTTTGGAGATAAAATTTTTACCGGAACGCATCCCTTGAGTTGGGATAAACTGAATAATCAGACGCAAAAAGAGTTTCCCGGCATGATTTTTTGCATGGGTCATGTTTAATATGCCTGTCAGAATGTGTTTTGGAAAAATACAATAAGGAGATAATATGCAAAATACAAAAACTAAACGAACAGCTACGAAAAAGCAGGATGAAATGCCGCTTTATTCTAAGCGCAGCCCCGTAAAAAAGAAGGCTGTAACCTCCAAAGAAAAGCCCGTTAAGGTGGTTTTCCTCGGGGGACTTAACGAAATCGGCAAGAATATGACCTTATTTGAATATGAAGACGACATTATCATATTGGATTGCGGTCTTGCTTTCCCCGACAGTGAAATGCTCGGCGTGGATTTGGTCATTCCAGACTTTTCGTATGTTGAGCGCAACGCCGATAAGCTCAGAGGCGTTATTATAACCCACGGACATGAGGACCATATAGGCGGCCTTGCTTATCTGCTCAAAACCGTAAAGGTTCCCGTATATTCCACAAAGCTGACAATCGGACTTATCGAAGGCAAATTAAAGGAGCATAAAATCCTTGAGGATGCCGAACTGAATGTCATAAAGCCCGGTGAGAAGTTGAAGCTGGGCAAATTTGAGATTGAAGCAATCCATGTAAATCACTCGATTCCCGATTCGCTTTCATACGCCATTAAGTGCGGTGCGGGGACAATTCTCCACACCGGCGACTTTAAGATTGATACAACGCCCATTGACGGCGAGGTAATGGACCTTGCCCGCTTTGCAGAGCTTGGCAAGGAGGGCGTGCTTTGCCTGCTTTCCGACTCGACCAATGCCGAGCGTGAGGGCTATTCCGCCAGTGAGAGCAAGGTGGGCGATTCCTTCGGCAACCTTTTCTCAAAGGCCGGCGGAAGGCGGCTGATTATTGCCACCTTCGCTTCTAATATCCACAGAATACAGCAGATTATAGATGTTGCCGAAAAGACGGGCAGAAAGGTTGTGCTTTCGGGACGAAGCCTTGAGAATGTCGTTAAAATCAGCACCGAGCTGGGCTATTTGAAAATCCCAGAGGGTCTGCTTATCGGCATTGAAAGGATAAAGAACTACACCGACGACCAGCTTGTTATCATTACAACCGGCAGTCAGGGAGAGCCTATGTCCGCTCTGACAAGAATGGCTATGTCCGAGCACAGGCGGGTCGACATAGGCGCAAACGACTATGTTATCATCTCGGCAACCCCTATACCCGGAAACGAAAAAACAATCGGCAAGGTTATAAATGAGCTTATTAAGCTCGGCGCCCATGTGGTCTATGAAAAAATGCACGAGGTGCATGTTTCCGGTCACGCCTATCAGGAGGAACTAAAGCTCATGATGGCGCTTGTCAAGCCTAAGTACTTCATTCCGGTTCACGGTGAGCAGAAGCACCTTCGCCGCCATGCTGCCCTTGCGGAGCTTATGGGTATACCGAGGGAGAATATAATTATAGGCGACATCGGCTCACAGGTCGAGTTTGCGGGCGACACTATGCGTGTATCCACAGGCATCCCCGCAGGCAGAGTCTTTGTCGACGGCTACGGCGTTGGCGATGTGGGCAGCATCGTGCTGCGTGACAGAAAGCTCCTGTCGCAGGACGGCATTATTGTTATATCCTTTGTTATCGACTCCGTTTCAAGGGAAATTGTATCTCCGCCCGAAATCACCTCACGCGGCTTCGTTTATGTAAAGGAGTCCGAGGAGCTGTTTAATGCCGCAAGCGAGCAGGCTATGAATATAGCGCAAAGAGTGCTGGATTCCGATTCTTATGACCTTAATGCGGTTCGCAACAGGGTCAGGGATGATATTTCTAAGTTTATGTATGAAAAGACCAAGCGCAGTCCCATGGTTCTGCCGGTCATTCTTGAAGTATAATTTTTCCAGAGTGGTGACTTATCCTTAAATTTATGCTAAACTTAAATAAACAATCAAATCCGATGTAGCTTAAAAAGTTACAGAAAGGAGTGATTCTATGCAGGTAATTTTGAATCAGGATGTAAAAAATCTTGGCAAGAAGGGCGAAATGGTCAATGTCTCGGACGGCTATGCAAGGAACTTTCTGCTGCCGAGAAACCTTGCTACCGAGGCAAATGCTCAGGCTTTAACCGAGCTGAAGAATAGAGAGGCAGCCAAGCAGCACAAAATCGATACCGAAGTTGCAAACGCCAGGGCAAACGCCGAGGAAATAGACGGCAAGACGGTAAAGCTTACGGCTAAGGCAGGGCAGAACGGCAAGCTTTTCGGCTCGGTGACCTCAAAAGAGATAGCCGAAGCTATAAAGGAACAGCTTAATATCGACATAGATAAGAAAAAGATAAGCGTTGCCGACATCAAGTCATACGGTACATACCCCTGCGAAATAAAGCTCTACTCAGGTATTACCGCCTCTTTGTTCGTTGTTGTCGGTGAGTAAATCAAGCCAAACCTTTATTTCAACGGGGTGCTTCTTTGGACAGGATAATTGACTCAATTTCATATGAAAACGCCGCTTTGCCTTACAGCTTGGAAGCTGAACAGGCAGTGCTCGGTGCTATTTTGCTTGACCCGCCTTCCTTAAACAAGGTGGCGATGATATTAAAGCCGGAGCATTTTTATTTAGAGCATCATAAAAAGATTTTCTCGACAATAATAAACCTTGATGCGGCTAAAGGCGGCAAGTTCGATGTTCTGCTTGTCCTCGAAGCTTTAAAGGCGGAAAACGTCTACACCGACGAGGCAGGCAAGACTTATCTTTTGCAGCTTTCGCAGTCCGTTCCGTCAGCCGCAAATGTAGAAGCCTATGCCAAAATCGTTAAAGAGAAGTATTATATCAGGACCCTTGTAAAGGTTTCACAGGAGATAATCGAGAGCGCAAGCAGCGGAGAGGAAAGCGCCGATGTGTTGCTCGATAATGCGGAGCAGCGCATATACGATATACGTCAGGGCAGGGCAGTTGTCGGCCCGTCAAGGTTCAGCGAGGTCGTTGGACTTGTCTATGAAAAGCTCTATCAGCTTTCATCAGATGAAAAGCATTTATATGCGGGTCTTGCAACAGGCTTCAACGAGCTTGACCGTGTAATTACGGGGCTAAACAAGTCTGACCTTATTCTTATCGGTGCCCGCCCCGCCATGGGTAAGACAAGCTTTGCCTTGAATCTTGCAAGAAATGTGGCAGTAAAGGGCAACAAAAAGGTTGTATTCTTCAGCCTTGAGATGTCTAAGGAGCAGCTTGCCCAGAGAGTACTGTCCATGGAGGCAAGAATCAGAGGCAACAAAATGCGTATGGGCAACTTTACTCCTAAGGAATGGGAGCAGCTTGCCTCAGCAACGGCCTTTTTAAGCAACGTCGAGCTGTATTTTGACGACACCTCCAATATAACCGTGCCTGAGATGAAGGCAAGAATCAGAAGGCTGAAGGATGTTGACTGCGTATTCATAGATTACCTTCAGTTAATGCAGTCAAGCAAAAAGACCGACAACAGGGTCCAGGAGGTCTCGGAAATCACAAGAAGTCTGAAGCTGATGGCGAAAGACTTGAATATACCCGTCGTAACCTGTGCACAGCTTGCAAGAGCGACTGAAGCCAGGGGCAAATCCCACAAGCCGCAGCTTTCGGATTTAAGGGAATCCGGCTCAATCGAGCAGGACGCCGATATAGTCATAATGCTCTACCGTGAGGACTATTATCAGAAAATGGAGGGCAAGGAAGCTGAGGTGCCCGAAATAAACAAGGCGGAGCTGCTTATTCAGAAGAACAGGCACGGCCCCACAGATACGGTCGAGCTTGCTTGGAATCCGGAATACACTTTATTCACATCTATTGACAGGCAAAGAGAGGACTGATCCTCTCTTTATCCTTTAGAGAGGTAATTATAAGTCTTAAGGGAATTCACATGACAGAGAAGGTTTTGAGCTTCATAGAAAGGAATAAGCTCCTCAAAGACGGCGACAGCGTCATTGTTGCCCTTTCCGGAGGAGCTGATTCTGTTGCTCTTCTGCATTTTCTGAAAAGCAATGAAGCTCGTTTGAACATTAAGGTATCCGCCGCCCATGTGAATCACGGTATCAGGGGAGAGGACGCAGACAGTGACGAAGCATTTGTCATTGAACTATGCAAAATGTTGGATGTCCCTCTGAAGGTTTTTCATGAGAATATTCCAGAGCTTGCCAAAGCCTTAAAACTCGGTGAGGAGGAAT
>JAAYOZ010000109.1 GCA_012520115.1 Clostridiales bacterium
CCGAAAAGCTGATTGCAACAATTCTGCCGGTGGATGCGGCAAACAAGAACATAGTATGGTCTTCGAGCAACTTGTCCGTTGCCTCGGTCAGTCAGGACGGCGTTGTAACTGCTTTGAAAGCTGGCACGGCGACAATTAAGGCCACAACTCAGGACAAAGGCTTATCCGCTTCCTGCACGGTGGTCGTTACAAATCCGAACCGGAGTATAACGCTTGCGGCTGGCTCCGCTTACAAGATAAATGCGGAGAATAGGATTCTTTATAATATAAAGCCAGGCACCAAAGTGTCGGAGCTTCTAAAGGGTCTCGGTGCGGGCAGCTTTGAAGTGAGAGCCGCTGACGGCAAACTCCTTTCAGTCAACAGCGTCATTCCCACGGGAGCGAGTATCAGCCTGATTGCAGACGGCAAGGCGGCTGACACGCTGAGTATCGCCGTGCTGGGGGATGTGAACGGGGACGGGAGTATCACCGCCGCCGATGCAAGGCTGACCTTAAGATTCGTTGCGAAGCTGGAAACGCCCACGGAAATAAAGCGGCTTGCTTCTGATGTGAACGGCCATGGGGTCTCCGCAGCCGATGCAAGGCTGATACTTCGTGTCGTGGCAAAGCTTCAGACATTGTAATAAGACCATTCACAAAGAAAAATTTAGCCGAGAGATTTTCCTGTCAGAAAACCTCCCGGCTATTTTTGTTTTTATTCATCGGCGGCAAAACGGCTTTACCTTAACGCCTTTACCTCTTCACCGAAGTTGTGTATTACACCCTTTTTAATCATCAGCAAAACGCTTACCCCGATTAATACCAAAGCGACAAGGCTGACAATTATCGGATGAAAGCTTTGTGAGAAAGTGTAAAGAAACATCGAAACATCGTCACCTGACGGAGCATTTCCGCTCATATATAAAAGCGGTACGAAGACCCATGCGAGCAATGACGCAGCCGGAATCACACCTAAGAAAAGGGAAAAAACCCTGTAATACGTATTTTTTATGCTTCTTCTGTAAAGCAACAGGTACAAATAGGAAATCAATAACGGGAAAACTGCGCCGTTTACATGCAGCCACATCTTAGAGACATTTGTATAGCTGCCTCCCACTGCACTTACATGCGCACCGGATATGCTGAATTCCGTGATTGTTGCACCGGCTGACAGCATAACAATCATGTGTCCGAATTCATGTAAAACAATATACAAAAACACAACAATAAGCGCCGAGAAAACCGTACTCGATATGTATTTCGCCCTTTTGTCCATTTTTCTTAACCCTCACAAATTTTAACCTGTTAATCTAATATAGCACAAATTTATGCTTTTTCTACCATTATATATAAGAATCGACACCGTTTCCGATGTCGATTCGTTTTTTAGTCTTTGTTGTATTGTCAATCAAGCTTTGCGGCGATTCTGAGGATAGACCTTGCTATGCTCGTCCATGTGCTCTTCCCTGCGCCGTCGTCAGAGATAATCTCATACAGCTTGTCGGGTATGTCAAGCCTTGCGCCGAATCTGAGTGCAAACCTTGCATCCGAAGCATCAACCTTGCCGTCTTCGTTCAGGTCATAGAGCTTGTAGGGCTTTGTGTTTTCACCGCCGCAGACCTCGCAGACACGGACCAGAGTGCCGTCCTTAGCTCTTGTGGCCTTTGTTTTGACCTCCCACTCGCCGTAGCTGTGTTCTACGGTCGAGATAGAGGTATACTGCAGAACCGTTTCGCAGTGCTTGCACTTAATTAATATGCTGCCCTCGTGCTCACAGTCCGGGTCTGTTGTATTCGCTTCGCCCGGCTCATGGGGCAAGGCCTCTATAAGCTCCTCCTCGTAGACGTTTTCGTAGCCGGGGTTCTTTGCATATCTTCTGCGCCAGCCTTCGGTCTGGCAGCTTGCGGGAGTATATATCTGCCAGTCGCTCTCAGTGCCGAAGTCAAACTCAGTCAATCCCGAAGATGTCTTGGGTATGGGTGTTTTGCTAAACAACTTGTTAGTGTCAAGACAGTAGATTGCCTTAAATCCGTTCTCTGATTCTGTGGGCGGCTGAATTACCGTCATTTCGCCGGGTCTGTATCTAAGGCGCGGGATAAGCTCTGTTTTGAGGATTTTTTCCGTAACTTTGTCTATTAAGGCCCTCTGTCCGTCGCTTTCATATGTGGGCTCTATAATGACACGCCATTCGGTGTCCCCGGGAGTCTGAGGCTCTTCCGGCTCTTCGGGTTCCTCGGGCTTTTCAAAGCCGTTGTAGCCGTTATTCTTTATGAATGTGGGGTAATCCACATAGCACCAGTTCATGTCCACATCGACAAGCTCGCCTTTTGAATTATAAATGCCGTTTACCCTGCCCGATTCGGAATACTGCCACATCTCGTAGCGGCCCTTGTATGTAGTTTCGGTCAGGCTGCTGTTGTACTCCGCAACCCAGACGCCTCTGCCGACAAGTATCGAGGGGTCGATTTTATTCTCCATATTCCATCTGCCTGTGTAAAGACCCGCATAGTAACCTGCCTCTTCGATTTTTTTCATAAAGGCGTCGGACGCTGCGCTCCATGCTTCTTTGCTATAACTGTTTAAGCCCTCGTACTCGATGTCGAAGTAAACGGGATATTCGAGGACGATTTTATTGTTTTTAAGTACATTAATTACAAAATTAGCTTCATCAATTGCATCCTGCACACTATATGGGATGCCGTAGAAGTATACTCCCACAGGGAGCCCTGCATCTGTTGCTCCTTTATAGTTCTTTAAGAAATAGTCGTCAAGTTTAATAGGATTGCCGCTGCCATATCCTCTGACGCCCAGTCGGATAATGGCGGCCTGCACGCCGTCTGCCTTGACCTTTTTCCAGTCGATATTGCCCCCCTGATGATGGGAAACATCTATGACCTTGCGCTTGACCGTATGGGGCAGCACATTGCCGTTAAAAAGCGTATACTCAAGGCTTATCCAGCCGCTTTTGCCGTCATGTTTTATATAGCCCCAGCCGCCGGACACCTGCGTCACTCTGACGACAGTTCCGTTGGGCAGGTTATCAAGAACCGTCGCACTTGTATTCGGCTCCGAGCGCAGACGCAGCGTGGTGCTGACCTTTACCGTATAAACTCCGGGTATGTACTCCTGTGCGTTTGCCGTAATGGAGAGAATCTGAAGCTGCGGCAGCGCCAGCACCGAAAAAACAAGCACGAAACAAATTAAAAATCTTATGTATTTTAAAGCAATCCTTTTCATTTTCTGCATATACTTCCCCCGTTTTCCCTCTTATAGCCCCTCCCCCCTGCGGGGTGACGGCGGCTACATAACCATTATGTAACGTAATTAAATTTTTTTCAACAATATTCTTCATTTTAAGGGCAAGTATTGTTTTCCAAAGAGAAAGACGGCACTTTAAGAAATAAGTGCCGCCTTGTTTATATATTAAAAGCGAATAAGACAGTATCAATAATACCTTAAAACAGCCACGACCTTGCCGAGGATTGTGACCTCCGTTGACAAAATCGGCTCGTAAGCGTCATTCTCCGGCTGGAGGCGGAAGCAGGTGCTGTCCTTAAAGAAGCGCTTTACGGTGGCCTCGTCCTCAATCATGGCCACAACGATGTCGCCGTTTGCGGCATCTGGGGTTTTCTCCGAGATAACTATATCCCCGTCGAGTATGCCGGCATTTATCATACTGTCGCCCCTGACACGAAGAGCGAACAGGGGCTTGTCACGGGAAACTCTGCCCGAATAAGGGATGTAGCCCTCAATTTGCTCCACTGCAAGAATGGGCATACCGGCGGTGACGGTACCCACAAGGGGCACGCTGGTGACATTCTCAACCTGGCCGAGCACACGAATAGATCTTTTGAGCAGCGGGTCACGGGAAATATAGCCCGCCTCCTCAAGTGCGTCAAGGTTTGCCTGCACGGATGAAGTGGAGCGAAGGCCAACGGCCTTACAAATTTCCCTGACAGAGGGGGGTACGCCGTCCTGAGAACGCTCTGCAAGATATTCGTATATCTTCCTTTGGGTATTGTTAATGGGCTTCACTTTCGTCCCCGTCCTTTCGATTCATGCTGAAGGGCTTATGGAGTTGCCGTATATGTTTAAGGCTTTGTATGATTGTGATTAATGCTTAAAAATTGTGCGAAAATGTTTACTTTGGGTAAGTATAACACAAGTTTTTGAAAAAAGCAAACATTTGTTTGCATTATTTTTATGAAAATGGCGGATTTTATCTGCTGTTTTGTTTTTTGGGGCAACTGCGCCGGAGCGGGGCGAGGGCGGCTGCACTTATTTTTTTGGTACCGCCGTGCGGGCGACGGGGGGGATGCAGAGCGGCGGTCGATGCCTGCCCTTTTCTGCGGGGGTGTTGTGGGGTGGCGGTCGCCGGGGCGGGGTGTGGGGTGCGGGCGGGTTAATTAATCCGTCGTCGGGTGCGCCGTGTGAGGCGGAGGGGCGCTGGCGGGGGGCGGCTACCCTTCCCTGTGGTGGGGTGCGTGCCGGGACGGCGGGCGGGGTTAATTAAACCGCCGTGCGGGCGGCGGGAAC
>JAAYOZ010000017.1 GCA_012520115.1 Clostridiales bacterium
GTTTCACAGATAGGAAACAACGACCCGATCGGCCAATTCTCGGCAAGTCACATTGTTGACGGCGACATAAAGGTTTCTATCCAGGACGGCCCCGCAGCAACCGTCAGGGTCAGAAATCACAGGCTTGTCACAATAAAGAAGGCTCCCGAAAATCCGAGAGCACTTATGGAGTTCACAAGCATCCGCCTTGCAAGAGATCTGTTTGACGGCAAGGTCAACGCCGTTGCCTGCATAGGTGAGGGCACAATCAGAATGGGCGGTATGATTTCCATGGTCGACAACGTAAACAGAATACTTGACCGTGTCGGTCTGTATCTTGCATAAGGAGGAGTGATTATGGCTATGAAGATTAATAAATACGACAAAAGTCGTGAATGGTTCGCAAGAGCCGTAAAGGTTATACCTTCAGGCGTATACGGACATTTAGGTCCTGCCGAGGGATGTTTTATCCCCGTAGATGCATTCCCCTTGTTTGCTGAAAGGGCCGAGGGTACATATTTCTGGGATGTTGACGGCAACCGCTTCATCGACTATATGTGCGCATACGGTCCCAACGTACTGGGCTACGGCGATATGGATGTAAATAACGCCGCCTTTGAGCAGGAAAAAACAGCCGGCTGCACCACCTCGCCCTCATATAAGATGGTAGAGCTTGCAGAGCTGCTTGTGGACACCGTCAACAGCGCCGACTGGGCCTTCTTTGCCAAAAACGGCGGTGACGTCACCACCCTTGCGGTAATGACTGCAAGAGCCGCCACCCACAGAAAGAAGATAGTCTTTGTAAAGGGCTTCTATCACGGCGTAGCTCCCTGGACTCAAAAAATCGACTATCCCGGCGTATTACCCGAGGATGTTGCGAATAATATATATATTCCGTGGAACGACGTTGACGCCTTTAAAAAGGTCATCGCCGAGAACGAGAATCAGATTGCCTGCCTTATAGCGACACCCTATATGCACGGCAACTTTGTGGACAATGTTCTGCCCGCCGAGGGCTACTGGCAGGAGATAAGGGACATCTGCACCAAGCACGGCATAGTCCTCATCTTCGACGACGTACGCTGCGGCTTCCGTCTTGATCTGGCCGGCAGTGACCATTTCTACGGCATTGAGGCTGACCTTATCTGCTTCTGCAAGGCCCTTGCAAACGGCTGGAACGTCTCCGCACTCTGCGGTAAGGAATTCCTTAAATCCGCCGTCAGCGGCCTGACTTATACGGGCAGCTACTGGCTTTCCGCAGCACCCTTTGCGGCTGCAATCGCCTGCATTAACAAGCTGAAGGCCCTTGACGCACCCAAGCTGTTCAGAGAGAAAGGCCTTATGCTCACCGAAGGACTCAAGGCAGCCGCCGCAAACAACGGCTTTGACCTTGTCGTATCCGGCGAGCCGGCACTCTTCTATCTCAGAATAGCAAACGACGACTCCTTAATGCTTCATCAGGAGTGGATTGCGGAGTGCGTAAAGCGTGGCGTATTCTTCACGAACCACCACAACCACTTCATCAATGCTTCGCTCAAGGATGAGGACATCAATGAGACCATTGAAATAGCCGAGGAGGCCTTCAAGGTCGTTAAGAGGAATCATCCGGAGCTTTAATTCAGCGTTTTAACGGGAGGTATTTTGTGTTTTACCTGTATGATAGTGATGCGATATCCAATTTCAGCATTTTCAGAGAATCGATTTCGGGCTTTGTGATATTCTTTCTGATATATGTATCGGTATCTTTCCTGTTTTCATTTATACCGATGATAATTGCATATTCAAGAAAGCACCCTCAAAGGCAGTTTATTGCGATTCTCAGTTTCCTTATACCTCCCGTCGGCTTTATTGCGGCGCTTTTGTGGTCAATGACAAATACGGACCCGGAAAAGCAGTTCTTTACCGGCTCACGTAAAAACGGCGGACAGCAGGGCCCCAATGAGCCGAATCCCCGTGTAATGAGAGCTCTTGCAGACCTTGATTCTCTTTACCGAAGCGGATTTCTGACCGAAGAGGAGTACAGGCAGAAAAGAGCAGAGATAATTAAGGGACTTTAATGCGGCTTGCCGCAGACAAACGCAACAATATAAACAGACTGGAGGTAAATCAATGGCACTTAAAAAAGCCGATTGGCTCGCCCTTGAAAAAAAGGCACATGAGCTCAGGCGACTGACCCTTGATACCACCTTTTGGGCCGGCAGCGGTCATATTGGTGGCGGCATGAGCGTTCTTGATATGCTCACAATACTGTATCACCGTTATATGAACATCAAGATCGAGGACCCGAACTGGGAGGACAGGGACCGCCTTGTTCTCAGCAAAGGACATGCCGGCATTGCTTACGCACCCGTTCTTTGCGACCTGGGCTGGAACGACAAGGAGCAGCTTAAAACCTTTAACCACACCAACTCCAAAATGGGTATGCACCTTGACTCCAACAAGGTCATAGGCGTTGACGCTTCCACCGGCTCGCTGGGTCACGGCCTTTCGATAGCAGTCGGAATGGCTCTGGCAGCAAGAGTTCTGGGCAAGAGCTACAAAACATACTGCATTCTCGGCGACGGCGAATGCGACGAAGGCTCCAACTGGGAGGCCGCAATGACAGCCGCACATTATAAGGTAAACAACCTTATTTCCTTTGTCGACCGCAACAAGTGCATGATTGACGGCAGAACAGAGGATGTTCTGGGTCTGGAACCCTTTGTTGATAAGTGGAAGTCCTTCGGATTTATCGTCAAAGAGGTTGACGGACATAACTTTAACGAGCTTGCGGAAGCTATCGATTTTGCCCTTCAGAATGACGGCGCTCCGGTAATGATAGTAGCAAATACCATTAAGGGCGCAGGCATTGACTTTATGGAGGACAACTATGTATGGCACTATGGCGCAATCGATGAGGAGAAATACGAAGACGCCAAGAAGAGCCTTGACGCATACTATAAGAAACGTGTTGAGCGTGCTGAAAGGGAGGGGGCATAAAGATGGCAGGAGGATTGACTTACACAGCCGTTGATTCCACTTCGCTCTCAACGGCAGAGATTTACGGCAAGGCACTCGTAGAGCTCGGCAGAGCCCACAAGGACGTAGTGGCTTTGACCGCTGACCTTGCCAAGTCCACAAAAATCGGCGACTTCCAGAAGGAATTCCCGGACCGCTTCTTCAATGTGGGCATTGCAGAGCAGAACCTTGTCGGCGTAGCTGCGGGCATGGCAAAGGCAGGGCTTGTACCCTTCCTTTCGACCTTCTCACAGTTTGCATCCTTCAGAGCAGCCGACCAGCTTCACACCGATATCTGCTATCAGAATGTAAACGCTAAGGTCATAGCAACACATTCCGGCACATCCTTCGGTCAGGCAGGCTCCACACACCACGCAATCTGCGATATAGCCGTTACAAGGGCAATCCCGAACCTTACGGTAATTGTCCCCGCTGACGGTATGGAGACCTACAACGCAGTAATGGCAGCCTATGAGACACCCGGCCCCTTCTATATCCGCATCAACAGGGGCTTTGACAGAGTTCTGTATAAGGACGGAGACTACGGCTTCGAGGTCGGCAAGGCAGTAACCGTACACGAGGGTACCGACATCACCGTCATAGCCTGCGGCTCCTGCGTATTCCAGGCATTGCAGGCCGCCGAGTTCCTTGACAAGACCGACGGACTCAAGGTCAGGGTTCTCGATATGCACACCATTTCGCCCATCGACAGAGACGCCATTCTCAAGGCAGTGGGCGACACAAGAAGAATCATCACCGTAGAGGACCACAATATCGACGGCGGCTTAGGCTCCGCTGTTGCAGAGGTCGTTGTGGAGTCCGGCAAGGGCTGCGCATTCAAGAAGCTGGGCATCCCGAGGACCTTCGCTCCGATAGGCTTGCATGAGGATATCATGTCAATCGTCGGAATCGACTCCAACGGCATTATCGAGGCTGTAAGAGAGGTCATGGGCAAGGACTTTGAGCTTGACGACGACTGGGACGATGAGGTTTAAGCTCCTTAAATATTAATTAAATAAGGAGGAAAATATGGCTGATCTAACTCTTTTGACAAATAAAATATTTCTGAACGCCGCTCTGCCTCTGGTCAAGGTCATTGCCAATGATGTGCCGTCGCTTGCAAAGAAGTTTAAAAATGTCCATGCCGTTATTCAGGTCAGCGCACTGGACAGCTCTATGCCGGCGGGCAAAGCCGCAACGCACTTTGTCGTAAACGCAGGTGAGTGGCAGGTTCACGCCGATAAGGTTTCCTCAAGGGTGCATGTTGAGCTTCAGTTCAAGAGCCGTGAGGCAATGAACGCCTTCTTCAAGGGCAAGATTTCCCCTGCAACCCTGCCTAAGATGATAGGCGTGACTAAGAACTTAAAGGCATTTGTCGCCTTTATGTCAGTGCTTCTGAAGATGTCATCGCTCTTGGGCTCAACTCAGCCGCCTGAAACAGTTGAGGAGAAAAGGCTGCTTGTCAAGTGCTTCTTTTATCTGCTTTCAAACGGCATCAGCCAGCTTAACAAAAACGGCCATGAGGCGGTTCACAACTGGGCACTCAAGAGCCCCGACAGAGTCTATGCATGGGCCGTTGACGGCGAGCCTGAGGTTTCGGCTTATTTGCGTGTAAGGGCAGGCAAGACGAAGGCAGGCAGAGGCGAGTATAAGAGGTCAATGCCCTTCTTTAAGATGCGCTTTGACTCCCTTGACTCGGCGCTGGGCATACTGCTCTCGATAGACGATATGCTCGAGTCCACAAGGTCGGGCAAGCTGATAATGGACGGCGCACCGGAATTCGGCGCACAAATCGGCGAGTTCATGCTGCTTGTGGGCGAGCTGGCGAAGTAAGGCACTACATAATAAGCACAGGGGAGGCCTTCTCCCCTGTTTTTTTAAGGTAAGGCGGTGAAATAGTGACCGAAAAGAAGAAAATCATGTTCATCGGCGCTCATAATGACGACTGCGAGTACGGCACGGGCGGAATAGCCGCACTTTTGGCGCAGCAAGGGCACGAGCTATTATTTCTTAATGTAGCCTGCAAGCGTTACTCCGAAAGAACCCCCGAAAGGCTTAAAATCGAGGACGAAATGGAAAGACGGGCAGCCGAAATCCTCGGTGCCACGAAGAAAATAGTCGGCGACAGAAGCTCAAAAGCCTATTATAGGACACCCGAAAACACGGAAATAATAATGAATGAGATAGTTGCCTTCAAGCCCGACATAGTTTTCATGCACTGGCCGAAGGACAACCATGTGGAGCATATAGCCGTGTCAAAATGCACCCTTGACGCCCTCTGCCTTGCGGCGGTAAGGCGGGCGGTGCCGAATGAAACCTACGCCTTTGAGGCAGGCCCCGACCAGTCCGTGCAGTTTTTCCATCCTGACATATACATAGACATAACGAGCGTCGCCGAAAAGGTCGAGCAGAGCCTTAAAACCTTTGACATGGAACATGCAAACGGCGAGGGGCTGTGGCGTGAGAAGGATGTCTGTGCAAGGTTCAGAGGCCATGTTGTGGGCGTTAAATATGCGGAAGCATTGAAAATAATTAAATTCCCCACGGGCTTTGAGAATAACGAGCTTTTGCTTCCTAAGCTCCTGAAGGGCAAATTCGCCTGGCACAATGTAGGCATGTACCCCTGGGGCCGACAGTATTTCTTATAAAAAACATAAGCAAACACAACCCAAACACACCCAAAGCACAGCCCAAAGCTGTGCTTTTTTCATGCCCCGCACCCGACATAGAGGAAACCCCGCACCACGCAACACAGAGAGCCCCTTCCTGACGCCGTTACCCACCAACAGGCAAAGAGAGGAGCTTTAACCCCGCCCCCGCCGCCCGCCGTTTCCCTGCGGCTCTGGTGGGAGGGGAGTTATGTGTCCTCCCGTTCCCGTGCAGCTTCACCCACCCCCGCCGCCCACTTGCCCGCACCACCGACAGCCCCCGCTCTGTCGAATTTTGTCGTTTGCTCTGCCGTATGAAAGCGTTAATGTTATAACCAGTCCTCTCCGCCGTCACCCCACGACGCACCCAGCTACGTCACACCACCCCGCCCGCCACCCGACCCCTGCGACCACCCCGCCCGCTTCCCGCCGCCAGTCGGGTATAGGAGCGTTTCTGCCCGCCCCACCGCCCGTCCCCTCCCTGCGGCGGGGAGGGGATGTCTCCCCACCTATCACCCCCCATTAAGGCGCAAAAAAACAGGGACACTACTGTGTCCCTGCGAGTTAATGAACTTATTAAGCGGCTATCTTATTTAATTTCAACCTTTGCGCCTGCTTCTTCGAGCTTAGCCTTAGCAGCCTCAGCATCGTCCTTGGAGATGCCTTCCTTAATAGCCTTGGGAGCGCCGTCAACGACAGCCTTAGCGTCTGCAAGGCCAAGACCTGTGAGCTCACGAACAGCCTTGATAACCTTAATCTTCTCTGCACCGACCTCTGCAAGGATAACGTCGAACTCGGTCTTCTCCTCAACAGCAGCAGCCTCAGAAGCAGCGGGAGCTGCAACAGCAACAGCGGCAGCGGCGGATACGCCGAATCTCTCTTCGATTTCCTTAACAAGCTCTGAAAGCTCGAGAACGGTAAGCTTTTCAACTTCATTAACTATGCTGACAATTTTTTCACTTGCCATAATATAATCCTCCTGTTTTAATATCCTATTTAGGCGGTAATTTTACAAGTTTTCTGAATATTACTCGGTAGCCTCAGCTGCCGGAGCCTCCGCTGCGGGAGCGGCCTCTTCAGCGGGAGCTGCTGCGCCCTCACCCTGCTTGTCGACGATAGCCTGAACAGCACGGGCAAAAGCGGCCATGGGAGCCTGGAATGCTGCGACAACAGTAGCGAGAAGAACCTCTCTTGACGGAAGCTTTGCAAGGCTGTCAAGCTTCTCAAGGCTGATGACCTCACCGTCGAGGAAGCCACCCTTAACCTGGAAGGTCTTATGCTTGCTTGCAAACTTAGAAAGGATTCTTGCGGCTGCCACATAGTCGTCATTGCTCAATGCGAGAGCTGTTGTGTTTGTAAGAACCTCGTCAAGACCGGAGAGTGAAGTGTCCTTAATAGCGAGATGAAGCATGGTGTTCTTAATAACCTCGTAATGAACTCCTGCCTGTCTGAGCTCGGCTCTGAGTGCTGTATCCTCTGCAACCGTAATGCCCTTATACTCAACAACGACACCTGCACAGGCCTTTGATATTCTCTCAGCGATTTCTGCAACCTGTTTTTGTTTTAATTCAAGAACTTTTGCACTTGGCAAATTTATTCACCTGCCTTAATAGTAATAAATAAGCTCTTTCCGCAAACCGTGGAAAGAGCATAATAAATCATATCGATTCAATTTCAGCTCCATTCCTCGGCAGGCGGCAAAGCCATTATGCAATAAGCACCTGCTGTCTTAAGAACAGCTTTGTAATTTTAACATCTGCTGCGTACTCTGTCAAGCTTTTTGTTAAAAAAGTTTATATTTTTTGTCCTCAGGGAAAACCGCCCATGCATAAGGCAGGGCGGTTAATCATTTAATTAAACGTACGCTTATTTAAGCTCTGCAAAGTACTTGATTGTCCTCACCATCTGAGATGTGTAGGAGTTCTCGTTGTCGTACCAGGAAACGACCTTAACAAGGCTCTTGCCGTCGCCCAGAGGAGTAACCTTTGTCTGGGTAGCGTCAAAGAGTGAGCCGTAGGTCATGCCGATGATGTCGGAGGAAACAAGCTCTTCCTCTGTGTAGCCGTAGGACTCGGAAGCTGCTGCCTTCATAGCTGCGTTGATTTCAGCCTTTGTAACTTCGCCCTTAACAACTGCAACAAGCTCTGTGATTGAGCCGGTGATTACGGGAACACGCTGTGCGGAGCCGTCAAGCTTGCCGTCAAGCTCGGGGATAACAAGACCGATAGCCTTTGCAGCGCCTGTTGAGTTGGGAACGATGTTGGCGGAAGCTGCTCTTGCTCTTCTGAGGTCGCCCTTGCGGTGCGGGCCGTCAAGAACCATCTGATCACCGGTGAAGGCGTGGATTGTTGTCATAAAGCCCTTCTCGATTTCAACTGTCTTGTTAAGAACGTCAGCCATGGGAGCAAGGCAGTTGGTTGTGCAGGAAGCGGCGGAGATGATAGTGTCTTCGGGAGTAAGGGTCTTTTCGTTAACGCTGTAAACGATTGTGGGAAGGTCATTGCCTGCGGGAGCGGAGATAACAACCTTCTTGGCGCCTGCCTTAATGTGAGCGGCAGCCTTATCCTTTGAGGTGTAGAAGCCTGTGCACTCAAGAACTACGTCAACATCAAGCTCGCCCCAGGGAAGGTTAGCAGCGTCTTTCTCTGCATAGATTCTGATTTCGTGGCCATCGATGACGATAGAATTATCGGTTGCTACAACCTTATCGGCAAGAGCATAGCGTCCCTGAGCCGAATCGTATTTAAGAAGGTGAGCAAGCATCTTAGCGTCGGTGAGGTCGTTGATAGCTACGATGTCATAGCCTTCAGCGCCGAACATCTGACGGAATGCAAGACGGCCGATACGGCCGAAACCGTTAATGGCAACTTTAACAGACATAATTTATTCCTCCGTTACTATATTTGTTAAGGATATACTTCCCACCTACGGTCTGACCATAGGAAAAATAAGGATAATCCTCTTATACGATTGATATTTTATACTTTATTAGTGAAATATGCAATAGCTTTGCAAAAACTAAAGGGTGCTTGATAAATTTTCGTCAATCTGCAATAAATTTACTGAATTTGGCTAAAAAATCTAAGTGATACGCCGATACACAAATATTTATTTTTGGCTTGGGTATAATACTTCCTGGAAACGAGGCCACTTAACAAAGGGGACTGAACGAGTTGCTTGAGGCGATAATGCAAAGATTCTCACTCATAGACGCTTACGGAATAAACGACACAAACGAAAAGGAGCTGCGTGAGAAAATAAACGCTCTCTTTCTGCACGCAAGGCTCTGCAAGGACAGCATTTCATCGGAGGAGGAGCTGTTCACCCTGCTCCAGATAATGAACGCCTGCCGTAAAAAACTTCGCTCAATGAATAATTATTCCCTGTCGAAGCTCAAAGTATGCGACTACAAGAGCTTTGATCTGGAGTATTTTTTGGAGGATATTTTCGTGGCGGCTGATTTAATGCTCTCCTCATACGGCAAGCGTATTGAATTTGAATCGACCTCAGAAAAGTCTGAGTTTGCATTGTGTCCCGAGGTGGTCTTTGCAGCAGTGTTGAATCTTATCTCCAATGCGGCAATTTATTCAAAGGGCGAGATGATAGCCGCACGAATGAACTCAAATAACGGCAGAGCCTTTATAGAGATAGAAAGCGAAGGGGGCTTAAGCTACGAAAGACTCAGAGCTGCCTACAAGCGTGACGGCAGCGGCGTGAACTGTGTGGATAACGCCGCAAAGCTTCACTGCGGAGCCTTTCTGATAGCCGACTGCGACGGAATCACAAGGGCGAGCCTAATGCTGTCCTCCATGGAGGCGCAGAGCACGGGCGTGTACAAGATACCCGACTTCACGGACTATATCTGTGACCGCCTTTCACCCATGTACACCGCCCTCTGCGAGTGTGTCCTCTGCCCCTTATAGCCCCCGCCAAATTGCTTCTCGCCTTCCCTTCTGTCCGCACCCGGAACCCCGCCCGCAGACGCAGGGGAAAGGGAAGCCGCACACGCACAAAAAAGAACACAAATAGAGAAACCGACAAGCATTAGCTTGCCGGTATTTTTGTACTGTTAATAGAAAATCACGGGTTTACCACATTCCTCGGTTTGCCCTCCGCAAAGGCCTTGATGTTGCCGTGCAGAATGTCCAGCAGTCTTTCCCTTGTCTCCTTGCCCGCCCATGCGATATGGGGCGTGATAAGGCAGTTTTTCGCAGTCAGCAGGGGGTTGTCGGCTTTAGGCGGCTCGGTGCTTAAAACATCCAGTCCCGCCCCCGCCAGATGACCGCTGTTCAAAGCATCCGCAAGAGCCTGCTCGTCGACCACAGGGCCACGGGAGGTATTTATTATGAATGAACCCTTCTTCATCTTCTTAATAAAATCCCTGCCTATAAAGCCCCTTGTAGCCTCTGTCAGGGGCGTGTGAACGGTCACGATGTCCGCCCTCTCCGCCAGCTCGTCTAAGGACACAAACTCAATCCCTTCGGCGTCTGCCTTCGGGTTCGGCGTGTATGAAATCACGTTCATCCGGAAGGCCTTAGCCTTTGCCGCCACAGAGCGGCCTATCTTGCCGAAGCCGATAATGCCGATGGTCTTGCCCATAAGCTCCATGACGGGGCTTCTAAGAAAGCAGAAGTCCGGGCAGCATGTCCATTCGCCCCTTCTTACCGCCTCGCTGTGCAATGCGACTGCGTTAAAATGCTCCAGAATAAAGGCAAACACATGCTGCGCCACCGCTTCAGTCGAATAATCGGGTATATTTGAAACGGGTATGCCCCTCGTTTTAAGGTAATCAATGTCCGCAATATTATAGCCCGTCGAAAGCAGGGCGACATATTTAAGATTCGGCAGCTGACTGAGCACGCTCTCGGGCAGAGGGGTCTTGTTCGTAATAAGTATGTCCGCCGGCAGTGACCTTTCCACGGTAAGCTCCTTTGGCGTCCGGTCGTAAACCTCGATTGTTCCGTACTCCTTTAAAAAATCCCAGGACAGGTCGCCGGGATTCGTCGTAAAGCCGTCAAGAATAACTATGTTCAAGTTCTGTTCTCCTCTCTTAAGCCTTCTTAGTATATTATACATTATTTCAGCATATAAAACGACAGGAACATTCTTTTTTTCGCCTTGTCCGACAAAGAATCTGCCAGGGCATAATAATATTTATAATAGCACAAATACTTAAAGACAAACACATAATTGACCTTTTTTTTCATTTGTATTATTATTAGCTTGCCTGCT
Organism: Clostridiales bacterium; assembly: GCA_012520115.1. Classification (GTDB taxonomy): domain Bacteria; phylum Bacillota; class Clostridia; order Oscillospirales; family Acutalibacteraceae; genus DTU053. Next base: position 10,857 of record JAAYOZ010000017.1, read on the forward strand.
TGCAGGCGTCATTCGGATGTGTGGTGAGGAAGATAAAGAAGAAAGTAAGGCTCCGTGGCAAGACCGACAGGCGCCTTTACAACCTCATAAACACCGCAGCGGTTATCATGCTGATAGCCGCCGCCCTGCTTATTGTCTGGACGGCGCTCATAAAAATAGATAAGCTCAGAGAGCAATACATGCACTTTCAGCTCTTTCTTGAGGATGTGCAGCTCTTTGTTATTTCCCTGCAGAGCAAATGGCTTATTATAATTGCAATACTCCTGTTGTATTTAATCAAGGCTTACACCGGCATAATGCCCATGAACGCCCTTATAGTCATATCTGGTATCGTTTTCCCCATGCCGGCGGCGGTGCTTATCAACATTGCGGGTCTGCTTGTGCTGATGAGCATTAAATACAACGTGGGCGCAAAGAGGGGAGCGGGCAGCGCAAGCTATATACTTAACAAATTCCCCGCCATAAGGGAGATGTTCTACGAGGACGAGAAAAAAAGCTCAAGGCTGCTCGTGGTGTTCAGACTCGTGCCGAACTTCCCCTTCAGCATGGTGAGCAGGCTCTACGGCAGTGCGGGTTTTCCCTTTGAAAAGTTTATCTTTCTGACGCTTCTGGGCTATGTGCCGAGGCTTTTGTCATACAGCTTTTTGGGCAACAAGGTGTTCGACCCCTTCTCAGCGGCATTCTTTACGCCGATTATAATCCTGTTCATTATTTCGGGTCTGTCCATGCTGGTGCTCAATGTGATAATCTACGGCGTGAACGACAACGCCAATGCTGAAAGGAATTGAGAAAATGGCAGATGTAAAAAACACTATCTCGTTAATAGAAAACGGCGGCTTTGACTGTACCTTTCTGAAGCTTTACAATAAGGACACCTTAGAGCGTCAGAAAAAAAGATACATTGAGATAATCGAGGTTTTCCAGAGGCTTTACAAGGACGGGGATTTAAGGTTCTTCTCCGCCCCCGGCAGAACGGAGGTCTGCGGCAACCACACAGACCACAACAGAGGCAGGGTTCTTGCCGCCGCCGTAAACCTCGATGTAATAGCAGTCGCCTCAGTCAATCAGGATAACATAATAAGGCTTAAATCCGTCGAGTATCAGAAGGCGGACAATATAGATTTATCAGTCCTGCAGCCCGTAAAGGAGGAGGCAGGCAAGTCCTCCGCCCTTATAAGAGGCGTTGCAGCAAGGCTTTCTGAACTGGGCTATAAAGTCGGCGGCTTTAACGCAGTCACCACAACGGATGTCTTCTCAGGCTCGGGCATTTCATCCTCAGCCGCCTTCGAGGTGCTTGTGGGCACAATAATAAACCACCTTTTCAACGACGGCAAAATCCCCGCCGTGGAAATCGCAAAGGCCGCCCAGTATGCGGAGAACAAATTCTTCCTAAAGCCCTGCGGACTTATGGACCAGATGGCCTGCTCCGTCGGCGGCTTTGTGGGCATTGACTTTAAGAGTACCGAGAATCCTATTATTGAAAAGCTCAGCTTCGACTTTTATAATTCAGGTCACGCCCTTTGCATTCTCGACACAGGCGGCGACCATTCGGATTTGACCGATGAGTACGCAGCCATAAGGAGAGAAATGGAGAGCGTAGCCGCATTCTTCGGCAAGAGCGCATTAAGGGATGTAAACGAAGAGGAGTTTTACGGTAAATTAGACGACATAAGAAAGAAGACCAAAGAGCGGGCAGTGCTCAGGGCTATGCACTTCTTTAACGAGAACAAGAGGGTAGAGGCCGCCCTTAACGCCTTAAAGAGCGGCGATTTCGAGGGCTTTAAGGCTATTATCACAAGCAGCGGACTGTCCTCATATATGTATAATCAGAATGTCTACTCCAATAAAATGCCCCTTTCCCAGCCCGTGTCCCTCGCCCTTGCACTTTGCGAAAAGCTGCTCAGCGGCAAAGGCGCATACAGGGTGCACGGCGGCGGCTTTGCGGGCACAATACAGGCCTTTGTCCCCTTAGACAAGCTCGATGAATTTAAAACCGAAATCGAAAAGGTCTTCGGCAAGGACAAGTGCTTCATCCTTAACATCAGGGAGCAGGGCGGCACCGCCGTTAAGCCTTAAATACAAGAGTGCGGCCCTTGCCGCACTTCTTTTCTTAATAGAACGGAGGGACTCTATGCTTGACGACCCCGCAAAAAAAAGATATCACCTTCTGGACTGTTTCAGGGGGATAGCCTTTATTAACATGGCAGTGTACCATGCCCTTTTCCTGCTTTGGGACATGTACGACATAAGGCCCCTGTCGAACATCGTAATGGAGGTCTATCAGAATCTTATCTGCACGAGCTTCATTCTGATTTCCGGCGCCTCCTTGACCCTTATGAAAAAAAGCATAAGAGATATCCTAAAGCTGGCATTAGCGGCGGCAGCGGTCAGCCTTGCTACATATATCGCAACACCCGAGTATTTCATATCCTTCGGAATTCTGCACTTTTTCACCCTCGCACTGATTATCGGCACACTTTTAAAGCCGCAGCTATTAAAAATCCCGCCCGCAGCGGGAGCGGCAGTAAGCCTTATTCTATTCTCCGTCCTGCGCTTTGCGGATGACGGCTTCGGCGGCTTTTTCAGTATCAGGCTCTTTGATTTCCCGAAATTCCTTTATAATTTCCCCCTCTCCTTTGTGCTGGGCTTTCCGTCCCCCTCCTATTCCTCAGGGGATTATTTCGGCCTTATACCGTGGATTTTCGCATATTTCGCAGGCTTCTTCATTTTCAGGCTGATTCGTGCAAACAAAAAGGCCTCGGATTTCTTTTACAAAAACCCGAAGCCATTGTTTGTTTCTTTCCTTGGCAGACACACTCTGATTTTATACCTTATCCACCAGCCGATTATCTATGCGGTACTGATAATAATGTTCAAGCTTTTAGGCTAATCACTTGTTCAGCCCGCTGTAATCCCTTACAATGCGGATTTTGGTCTTCTGCCTTGAGTTTCTTGCCCGCAGAATAAGAATTACAACCACGGCGGCAATGATTATCGACACGAGAATTATAAAGGCGGGGGAGGTCACGGTGATTTTTAAGAGCTTTACCACGTATAAAAGGAAGTTGCGCTCGATTGTTTCACCGGCCACAAGGTCCACCTGAGCTATCTCGTTGCCCGCATAGAGTATCCTCGCCCGACCTATCTTTTCGCCCTTCTTTATGGGCGCCTCTATATAGGTGGGGGTCAGCTCGTCAATGACCTCAAAATAAACTCCGCTTGCATTAACGCCCGACGGCACAAGGGCGGAAACCTCCCTTTCCGGCAAGAGCCGCAGGTGGTCGTACTTAGAGGAAAGCCCCACGTCAATTACGCTGACAACCTGATTTTTCTCCGCAACGAGCCTGAGCTTAATGTTCTTGAAAGTCCACTCAAGCAGCTCCTTGCACTCTGTAAAGGCGATATTCTCCTCAACGCCGTCCTTGTCAATGTCATACATGGGCGCCCGCATAATGATTGCAAGGTATGAATAGCCGTCCTTTGAGGCGGTGGTCACGACGCAGTGCCCCGCATTCTTGGTGGTTCCGGTCTTAACGCCCTTAGCGTTTGCGATATAGTAATCCTTAATGCCCGAATTAAGTATCTTTACTGTGGAAACAAGATTCCTCTCCTTGGGGTATTTGTTCGTGGGGGGAACGGTGTATTTCTTAGTGCTTGTAATCTCCTCAAAAACGGGGTTTTCGAGGGCCTTTAATGTAAAAATCGCCACATCCCTTGCGGTAGTGTACTGACCTTCCGCATCAAGTCCGCTGGGGTTAATGAAGTTAGTGTTCTGACAGCCTATGCTCTTGACATAGTCGTTCATCATCTGCACAAACTCGCCTATGTTGTTCTTGCAGATATAGTCCGCAAGCACATTGGCCGCATCGTTTGCGCTGGCAACAAGCAGGCAGTACAGCAGATTCCTTATGCTCATCTGCTCGCCGGGGACAAGCCCCACATTGGAGCTGTTCGTGCCGTCAAGCAGCCTTATTGTATAGGCGGGTATCTCTATGACCTCGTCAAGATTCTGAACTTTTTCGAGGACGAGCGTTGCGACCACTATCTTTGCAAGTGAGGCGGGGGCTGTGGGCATGTCCGCATTCTTGTCAAAAATAACGGTGCCGTCGTCGGTGCTTTGGATATAAACGACCTCAGCCTCCACATCAATCTCGCTGTTGTAGGAGGCCAAAGCTGTGGGAACTATTGAAATAAGTATTAAAGCTGCGGTCAGTATAGATAAAACAAACTTTCTCATAGACAAAATTCCGTTTAGTGATATAATTATTTATAAATATTGTACTGTGAATTGCAACTAAAGTAAAGTGACACAGCAAAATTTGTGACTGCTGGCAGGTGAGCTGATGATATATATTACCGGGGATACCCACGGCGATGACAGACGGTTATCCACAAAAAGGCTGAAGAAGCTGAATGAGGGCGATACCCTCATTATCTGCGGCGACTTCGGCTTTATCTGGGACGGCAGCAAAAAGGAGCAGAAGTTTTTAAATAAGCTCGGTTCCAGAAAATACAATATCTGCTTTATAGACGGCGCCCATGAGCGCTTTGATTTGCTTAATAATTACCCCGTTGTCCAGTGGAACAAGGGCTGGGCAAGGCAGATTTCAGGAAATCTCATGTACCTCATGCGTGGGCAGATTTACGAGCTTGAGGGCAAGAAAATCTTCACCATGGGCGGCGGAGAGACCCTCGATATCGACCTCAGGGATGACAGCGGCCTTTGGACAAGGGCGCAGCTTCCGAGCAAGGAGGAGCTTTTGGAGGGCATAGAAAACATAGAGCGTGTGGGCTTTGAAGTGGACCTTGTCATCACCCACGAGCCGCCCTCAAAGGTAAAGGAATTTTTAAGGCTGCAGGACAGCGAGCCTATAAGAGTCTCCGCCTTCAATGCCTATTTGCAGGAGTTCTCTACACTGTGCAGGTATAAAAAGTGGTACTTCGGCAGCATGCACATTGACAAGTATATCTCAGGCTCCCAGACCGCCGTGTTTAAGGATATAGTAGAAGCCTTCAGCGGCGAGAAAATATAAAAAAGAGCCTGTTGCGGCTCTTTTTAGTTTAGCTAAATCGGCTTTACGACCGACATAAAACTGTTTTTAGCATCCGCTGCCGTATACCCGCCCGGTGTGCGGCAGAAATTCTTTATACCGTCATTCCAGCGTGAGGCGATTCTGTCAATTTCATCCCGGGGCAGGCTCAGCTCAGGTATGGCCGCAAGCCTCTTTATAAGCGCCACGAAATCGGCATGGCTCATATTGGCGGCTTCGAAAATCTTCTCTGCCTTCTCGGGCATTGCCTTAGCCCCTCTTTCGATAAATTCGGGGCTGAATGCGGCGCAGGCCCTGCCGTGAGGAATGCCGAACCGCTCTGTCAGCACATAGCCGACAGTGTGGGGATAGCAGGTGCCCGTCAGATTCAGCGAAAGCCCCGCAAACAGCGATGCACTATACAAAAGGTCACGGGTCTCAAAGTAGATTTCCTCGGCGCTTTTGATGCTCTCAAGCTTCTGTAAGCCCACTGACAGCAGCTCCACCGCTCTGTAGGCGTAAACGTCCGACAAATCGTTTGCATCGTAGGAGAGAATCGACTCGAGAGCGTGTGCCAGAGCGTCAAGGGCTGTGGAAACGGTGACCGAATAGGGCATGGAGCAGGTATACTTCGGGTCGCAGAAAGCAAGCCTTGCATAGTAAGCCTTGCCGCCCACTCCCTTTTTAAAGCCCGTGGCGGAATTGGTCAGCACCGAAATGGCCGTGACCTCGCTGCCCGTGCCGGCAGTCGTGCCGACGACCGCAAGGGGCAGGGGAGCCTTTTCAATTTTAGCTGTATAAATATCGTCGGGGGACATGTGCCTGTTAGTCGCAAAGACGGCGATAGCCTTAGATGCGTCAAGGGGCGAGCCTCCGCCGATGCCGAGAATAAAGTCCGCCTTGAATTCATAGGCCTTCGTACCCGCACGGTGGCAGGTGGAGGTCAGGGGATTCTCCTCAACCTCGCCGAATATCTCAGCCTCTATGCCCTGCTCATTCAGCACCTTCAAGGCGTCATCCAGTGCGCCGCTCTTTTTCGCTCCCGTGGGGCTGGTGACTATCAGGCAGCGGCTTCCTAAGGCTTTAAGCATATTGCCGTTTTCAAGCAATACATCCTTGCCGTAAAGCACCTCGACAGGCATATATGACGATATATCCATAAACATTCCTCCTAAGACTGCTTTATTATATTATAGCTTGTATATCAGAAATATCAATTCCAACAATTCGGTACGGTGAATTTATGACAACTCAGACAGAGACAAGACCCGAAAAAAGACCCCTTAAGGAAACAGTCAAAACCGCCTTTAAGCTGAGCCTGCCCGTAATGGCGGGCTATCTGTTTATCGGTGTCGCCTTCGGCATGTTTTTAAGCAGTAAGGGCTATTCGGCAATATGGGCGTTTTTCTTAAGCTTTTCCGTCTATGCGGGCGCAATGCAGTTTGTTGCCGTGGAGCTTCTTTGTTCGCCCTTTTCCGCACTTAACGCCGCCGTAATGACCCTGAGCGTAAATGCAAGGCACCTGTTCTACGGCCTTTCAATGCTAAAGAAGTACAAGGGCACGGGCAAATTCAAGCCCTATCTGATTTTCTCCCTGACGGACGAGACCTATGCCATCTTAAGCACCGTAAAGCTGCCCGAAAACGAAAGCAAGGGACGATTTTACTTCCTTCTGTCCGTCTTTAATCATCTGTACAGGCTTACAGGCTCAACAATCGGCGCATTTTTCGGCTCCCGCCTCAATTTTGACCTCAAGGGCCTTGATTTTTCAATGACCGCCTTGTTCTTAGTGGTCTTTGTAGAGCAGTGGCAGTCGCAGAAAAGGCACCTGCCCGCAATCACAGGCGTGCTGTCGACCCTTGTCTGCCTTGTTATTTTCGGGCCTGACAGCTTCATTATCCCGTCGATGATACTCATTACGGCGGTGCTGTTGTCCGCAAAAAAACTGTATGAAAAGGGGGAGGCAGCATGAGACACTTCACTGACACACAATCACTTGTTATTATCGGCATTGTTGCCTTAGTCACGGCGGCTTTGAGATTTTTGCCCTTCATCCTTTTCAGAAGCGAGGAAAAGACCCCGAAAATAATTAAATACCTCGGCAAGGTGCTGCCCTTCGCCTCAACGGGACTGCTGGTGGTCTACTGCTTTAAGTCCGTGTCACCCCTCGGTTACCCATACGCCCTGCCGGAATTGATAGCCGGAGCGGTGGTTGTGGTCCTTCATCTGATAAGGAAGAACACCTTACTCAGCATCGCCGGCGGCACAGCAGTCTATATGCTGCTCGTTAATCTTGTTTTTGTATAAAAGAAAGCAGTACGCTCGCCGTACTGCTTTTAATTTACAGTCTCTCTCTTAAAAACTCCGAAACCCTCTTTGACAAAAGGTCGTTGCCCTCGTCGTTGTAATGGCAGAAGTCCGAATACTTGCCCTCGTCAAAGCTCAAGGCAAAGGAGAACAGGTCGTTTACCTCCACGCCCTTTTCTTCAGAGGCCTTAACACCCGCAGCATTGTAAAGCATGATGTCCTCATTTGTGCGCATGGCCTGCCTGTCCTTCAGCCGCTCGATGATAACGGGCGTCGTGGTTGCAAAATAGACTTTTGCCTTCGGGAAGTAGTAGCGGATTGCATCGATAATCCTGCCGATGTTGTACTCATATTCGTGTAGAGGGGTCAGCGGGTCGGGAGCATAGTTGAATCTTGCGCAGTCCCAGTGACCGCAGTTAAAATGCACCGCATCCACGCTGTCATGGTCGCAAAGCCCCTTCCATGCGCCGAGAGAACACAGAACAAAATGAGTATCACGGCAGTTCTCAGCCGGAAAATACACATTCGCTATGTCGGAGAGCTGCTCCTTGACCCTCTCGCAATAGCCCATGCGGATTGAGTCGCCTATAAGAAGTACATTCTTTTTACCGTCATTATTCATATTAACACCCTTTGCTTTTTGTCAGACTGATTGTATCACAGCAGCCGGAATTTCGCCAGATGAATTTGCAACCCCGCCGCACCAATTATTGACAATTATGGGCTGTATGGTAAAATGTTCTTGTCCGCTTTTTATAAAAAATGAGAGGAGCTATTCTATGAAAAAGTCATTGGCGGTAGTGGCAATAGTATCATTGCTTATAGGAATTATCTGCGGCGGGTCAATGTTTGGCATGGCAGCCGACAGAATCTTCGGCGATATTGACGGCGACGGTAAAATAACCGCAGGTGATGCAAGGCTGATACTCAGGCATGTGGCAAAGATTGAAACCCTCAAAGAGCCGGCACAATCAAAATACCCCACACCGGGAACGGTTATCTATAATGAGAACGATATTAAAATCACGTACCAGTTGTTAATTGAAAAAAAGAATTCAAGCGGTTATACCTTATATTTTTTGATTGAGAACAACAGAAACGATTCTTTCTATGCCAGTATAAAAGCACTGACTGTAAACAATAAGTATGTAGTCAAATCTTATTTCGGTCCTTTTGTTTCATCAAAAGATAAAGTGCTTAACAGTCTAAGTATTTCAAATTCTGAATTAGCCGATTTTGATATAAATAAAATAGATACTATTTCATTTAAGTTCGAGTTTACAACCTACACGAAAACTATTGCGACCTCAAATGAAATTACAATTAAACTACCATAACATAAACCCCTATCCGCAAAGGATAGGGGATATTTTTAACCTTTTCCCGTTGAGCCGAAGCCGCCCTCGCCCCTGTCCGTCTCATCAAGGCTGTCTGTCTCAATAAGACTTACGGCAGGTACGGGCATTATTACAAGCTGCGCTATTCTCTCGCCGGACTGTATCGTATATGGCTCGTCAAAGTGGTTTATCAGCGGCACCATAATTTCGCCCCGATAGTCGCTGTCGATAACTCCTACGCAGTTCACGGGCGCAATGCCGTGCTTTGAGGCAAGGCCGCTCCTTGCAAAGATAAACGCCGCAAGCTCCTTGTCGGGCAGGGCAATCGCTATCCCCGTCTTAATAAGCGCTGTTTTGCCGCCATGGAGAGTCAATGGCTCATTTAACAGTGCACATAAATCAAAGCCTGCGGAGCCGCCTGTGGCCTTTGCCGGTGCCTTAGCTTCATCGTGCAGGCGGATGAATTTAACTTCCTTCATATTAAAATCCTTTCATTATAAATTAAGGCTGCCTTAGCGGCAGCCTTAAACCGTCTTACCAAAGCTTTGGAGGGGCGTCAGCCGCCGAGCCCTTCAGCCTTTCAATCTCTCTCTTGTAAAAATCCCTCTCGGATTTGGCCTTAGCCGCATCCTCAAGATAGTCCTTGACCTGAGAGCGAAGGTTTTCGGAGCTTTGCTCGGCCTTTTTCTGCTTATCAAGAGATTCAAGAGCCGCAAGCACCGCCGCCTGAGTCACCGACAGGTTGCGCCTGCTTCTTAAAATCCTTGTCATTCTGTCGTTCAGCTCTGCGCCGAGAGCCTCCGTGTAGTCTTTATCCTCATCGGTCAGTATATAGTACGAAGTTCCACAGATTTGGAGTCTGACTTCTATTTTTTCCATGCTCTTATCTCTCCTTAATCTCTGATAGGCAGTATCGCCGGACTTGCCTTACTTTATCCTATGCACAGTATGTCCGAACTATGTCAGCAGTCATGTGTTATAAACTAAAATCTGCTTCTTTTTCTATATTACCTTAATTTATAAAAAAGGCAATAATATTGTTGAAATTTAAGTTTATGCGGCTTACGGGAGCAGGGAATTGAAGGGCTGCTGAACGACCACGCTCTTCATGGTGTTGAAGTAATATTCGTATATGTCAGCTGCAACCTTGCCCGTTGCGGTACCGCTGTCCACATTCTCTATAAGCACGGCCACTGCGATTTCAGGGTTCTCGTAAGGCGCAAAGCTTATTACAAAGCCGTTGTTGCCCTTAACGGCCCTGCCGTTTACCATCTTAACGGTCTGGGAGGTACCGGTCTTTGCCGCCGCCTGGACTTTAAGGTTCTGGAAGGTGCTTTGCAAAGAGCCCTGCGTGATGACCCTCAGCATACCTTCCCTGACAATAGAGATGGTAGAGGGGGAAATCTTAGTTTCGGCGGACACGGTCGGCTCCTTTTCGAGCACGGTGCTTGTCTTGTCGGAGGATTTGACCGCCTTTACAAGGTGGGGAACATATCTTTTGCCGCCGTTTGCAATTGCGGCGCAGTAGTTTGCAAGCTGAAGGGGAGTGAACAGGTTGTCGGACTGCCCGATTGACGCCTGAATGGTATCGCCGGGCAACCACAGCTTGCCGAGGCTCTCTCTGTAAGGGATTCCCGCAAGCACGCCCTCAGCTTCGGGCAGCTCGATGCCCGTTTTTGTGCCGAGTCCGAAAGCGGTGGCGTATTCGTTCATCTTTGTTATGCCCAATAGATCCGCAACATTGTAAAAATATATGTTGCAGGACTTCTCTATTGCCTCCACCACATTTGTGGAGCCGTGGCTTTTAAGGCAGGCAAAGTCCATATCCTTATAGTGGAAAATGCCGCTGCAGGTAAAGCGTGTGTCACGGTTAATTGTCCCCGTTTCGAGGGCTGCTATCGACACAAGGGGCTTAAAGGTAGAGCCGGGGGCGTAGGTGCTCTGCAGAACCCTGTTCCACAGGGGAGCGGCAGGGTCGCTTGAGAGCTTCGAATAGTTCTCATAATAGGTGGAAAGGTCATAGCCCGGGTATGATGCGCTTGCCAGCAGCTCGCCGGTGTTTACGTCTATAACGGCAACTGCACCCGCAGCCTCAAGACCCTTCTGGCCGGTCAGCTCCTTGATTCTCTTTTCAAGGGCCGTCTCAGCTGCCTTTTGCAGTCCCGCATCTATTGTAAGAATAACCGTCTCGCCCTGAGCGGGCTTTTCGGTATACTTTTCGGACAGATTGCCCTCAGCGTCCTTTGTAATGACCTTTACGCCGTCGGCACCTTTAAGGTATTCCTCCATGACCTTTTCAATGCCGCTCTTGCCTATCATGTCGTCAAGGTCGTAGGAGCGCTTTTTTATGGCCTCTTTTTCAGCGTCCGACAGCGACGGGTCGGCTAATTTCTGCTCAAGAGCCGCCTTCTGGCTGTCATACTCGCTCTGAGAGATAACGCCCACAACGCCGATTAAATGAGCCGCAAGGCTCTTTTCCGGGTACTCACGGTAGGTTATGACCTCATGCTCAACGCCCTTGTAAAAGTCGCTGCGCTCCTTAATGGCGGCAATGGTTGCGGCGCTCACATCCTCCGCAAAGGTATAAGGGTTCGTCATTGAAAAACCGTGTTTTCTCAATGAAACGCAGACGGAGGCAATCTTTATGGCATCCTCGTCGGAATAATCCTTTAAGGAATAATAGTCTTTGAGCGCATCAAAGCAGTTCTGCGCCGTGGCATAGTGGTTTAAGTTCAGCATGTCAGGGGACTTCAGATAACCTATGTAGCTGTCGCTGTTCTCCTTAAAGCTGACAGAGCCGTCTTCGTTCAGCACAAGGGGCAGGTCATCAATCCACTCCTCGCCCTTGCTTTCGAGCAGCTTAATAAGAGAAATGATAATTTCGTTCCTCTGCGCCTGATTTTTAAGGGAGGGGAAGTAGGCTGCCGAAAAGATTATCCTGTTGCCCTGGCGGTTTGTGGCGAGCACATTGCCGTTGCGGTCAAGAATCTCGCCTCTTGCGCCCTCAGCCTTCAGGGAGTAAACGTCAACATTCTTGCTTGCTGCGGCGTATTCGTCGCCCTTTACAAGCTGTATCCTGAAAAGCTGAATCACAAAAACGGCAAGAACAGTAAAAATCAATATCGAAGCCGATTTGACCCTTTTTGCGTTTGTTTTCTTTGAACTATCCATTTTGTCACCGTATGTAGTGCTTATATTTTGTCCAGGTCGTCGCTTGTCTTGAACTGCTTTGAAATATACCTGATAAGCAGATAGTAAACAGGCAGAACAAGCATGGTTATAAGGAAGGGCTTCAGAATCTCGAGCGCCCCGTCATGGCTGCCTTTTAACAGAAGGTATCTGGAAAGTGAGTAAAGCAGCGTAAAGAAAAGGCACAAGAGCAGTGCGGAAATAAGGTTGTTTCTGAGAACATAGTGAACCAGAAGACCGCAGATAAAGCCCATAATAGTCAGGAAAATTGCATTAAAGCCGTCGGGCAGCGGGGAGCTTATATCATAAATGACCCCCGCCAGTGCGCCGAAAAGTGCGCCGGGCAGCTCCCTTTCAAAAAGCCCTAAGCAGACAATAAGCGGAATAAAGGTAAAGGCAGATGATATAAAAAGAGACGAAAAGCCGGGCGTGGTGTGAAAAATCGAAACCGCCGCCACAATGACGGTCAGCACCGCCCTGTAAATATACATTTGCCTGTTATTTTTAAAGGGCAAGCCTATCGTCCTTTCTTGTTATTTTTGCCGGCCGCTGAAGTCGGTAATTACAAAGACATCGGTAAGAGAGGAAAAGTCCATCTCAGGCTCCAGTACAGCCGCTCCCGCCGTCGTGATATTGTCCGTATAAATCTCCTTGACAGAGCCTATAATAAGGTCTCTCGGATAAAGACCGCCCACGCCGGAGGTGCAGACAAGCCCGCCCTTTGATATGGCGGAAAAGCTTGTAAGCCCCGACATTTCCATTTGCCCGCTCTTTCCGTCACGGACAAGACCCTTTGTGTAGCCATCCTCAAAGGTTCTGATTTCGTAGGCTCCCACATTGACTTCAGGACTTAAAATGGTCTTTACAAGGGCTGTCGTGGGGGTGACCTCCTTTACAACGCCTATGAGCTGCTTGCCGAAGATTGCGGGCATCTCAGTTTCAATGCCGTTTAAGGAACCCTTGTCGATAACAAAGGAGAAAAAGCTGTCCGACGGGTCACGGGAGATAATCTCCGCCGCCGATAATTTGAAGTCCTTATGCTCGTCCTTAACGCCGAGCATCTCCTCATAGGAGCTGAGCTTGCGCTTCTGCTTTTCATAATCCACAAGCTGCTCTTTGTAGTCTTCTATCTGAAGCTTTAATTCATCTATCTGCTTTCTGTAATAATCGGCTGAAACAAAGCCCGCCTTAAAGTCGCTCATAGCCTCGGCGAGCCTTGCAGAGAGCTTCTGTAAAGGCGAAAACACAACAGAGGCAACGCTCGTAACGGGCGAAGTGCCGCTGCCTGAGATTGCGCCGAAAGCAAAGCCCAAAACAAGTGCGGCCATTAAAACAGACAGCACCTTAAAGGTAGAAGAGCCTATAAAATTCTTCAATCAAATCCCTCCCAGAACAAAGGCAAATTCAAATCACAGCCTCTTTTTGCCGGAAAGGTTAAGCACATCCTTTTCAAGGCAGATGCCCGTGCCGATAGCCACGCAGTCAAGAGGATTCTCAGCTACAAGGACCGGCATCTGAGTCTCGCTTGCAATCAGCTTGTCCAGTCCCCTCAACAGCGCACCGCCGCCAGTGAGCATAATGCCGTTGTCGATAATGTCTGCGGCAAGCTCCGGGGGAGTTTTCTCAAGGGTGGACTTGATGGTGTCAAGAATCTGATTAACCGGGTCAGAGAGAGCCTCCCTGACCTCCTCGGAAGTAATCTCAATGTTCTTCGGCAGACCGTCAAGCAGGTTTCTGCCCTTTATGTCCAGCGCACCCTCGCCCTCATAGGGGTAGGCGGAGCCGATTTTTATCTTAATCTCCTCGGCGGTGCTCTCGCCGATCAGGAGATTGTACTTCCTTCTTATGTAGTTGACTATCGCATCGTCAAAATTGTCGCCTGCGACCCTTGCGGAGCGGGAGGTAACAATGTCGCCCAGTGAAATGACCGCAACCTCAGCCGTGCCGCCGCCGATGTCGACTATCATGCTGCCCTTAGCCTCGGCCACGGGGAGTCCCGAGCCGATAGCAGCAGCCATAGGCTCCTCAATTAAACTTACATACCTTGCGCCTGCGCTCCTTGCCGCATCGTGAACGGCCCTGCGCTCAACCTCCGTAACGCCGGAGGGAATGCAAATCATAACCCTCGCACGGTTAAAAAGGGAGTTTGACACAGCCTTCTTAATGAAAATTCGCAGCATCTCCGCCGTAATCTCAAAGTCGGCGATAACGCCGTCCTTTAAGGGGCGGATAGCGGTTATCGAGCCGGGCGTCTTACCTATCATCTGCTTTGCTGCGCTGCCGACTGCCACGACACGCTGCGGCATCGAGCGGATGTCAACGGCCACAACCGAAGGCTCTCTTATGACAATGCCCTTTCCTTTGACAAAAACAAGGGTGTTGGCAGTACCGAGGTCTATTCCGATATCCTGTGAAAACAACATAATATTTCCCCCAAATGTTTTACAAGCCCATATATTAATACTCTTATGAACACAAATATACAGTCTAACATTATATAATTAGACTGTATATTTGTGTTCATAAGAGTATTAATA
>JAAYOZ010000110.1 GCA_012520115.1 Clostridiales bacterium
CCGGATTCTTATATCGACGGCTCAAGAAAGGTCGACAGCGACTATGTTGTCACTGTCAAGAGCTATAAGACCTCTGCCGTCAGCGGCTCAACGTCTGTGAATAAGACTTTACTGCCCGGTAAGTCTTTGAGCTTTGATGTCACTCTGCCCTCCTCTGCAAAGGGCACTGTTAAGCTGACAGTGGATTACAGCGTTAAGGGGCCCAATGGCGTGTCTCTCGGAGATTTCAGCGAATACCGCTATATCTACGTTGCAGACAAGGCGGGCGACGATGTGCCGAAAAAACTTTCCAACAATGTAACCGGCCCGAAATATACCTTTGTGGCTAAATCCGAGTTTTCTAAGCTCTCATTTGTCAAGTTCAGCTACAAGGCTCCCGGCAGCACCAACACGCTGATATTAAGCAGCTTTAAGGCTACGGCGAAAACCTCGGCCAATGCGGGCTTTGTTGAGGCGGGCTTTACCTCAAAGAGCGTCGTTGAGAACAACACCGTTTCCGTAAATCCCTACAAGCTGAAATCAGGCGTGGCTTATGACCCGAAATTCGAGGGCAGGACGGAGATTTCACAGAAATATAACAGTGAAACCTTCACGACATACATCTATGTATATAACGACTATGACCTTATTCCGCTTTTCAACAGGCTGATTGCCTTCAATTACAATCAGGATGATTTTGCTCAGAACTTCACATACACCTATACCTATAACGGAAAGAAAGAGAGCATAAACAGCAATACCGCCTGGAGCAACTATAACGACGCTCTGATTAAGGCTGCGGGACTTGTGCTTCAGCCGAAGTTTGACTCCACCGTAAAGAATATTACTGACCAGTACAAGGCTGCCTATGATTCGCTGCTCAGAGCCTCTGAGATATTAAAGCAGTGCCCCTATAAAGTAAACAGTCCCTACGATGTCTTGAACAAATACCTTAAAGATATTGAGCCGTCGGGCAAAGGTGCATACAGCGCTGTTGACTATCAGCGTTACAGGTGGACTAAGTTCAGCACAACAAAGCTCCTTGCGGATACGATAATCAGCCAGAAGACCCTGGCAAACCCCGATAACCGTCTGTATCTGCCGGGCGTAAACCTTACTACCCAGGAGCTGAAGAATATTGTAAACAACAGCTCTCAGAAATACCGTGATGTAATAAAGCTCTATGATGACTATACGGGCAGCCTTGCAGGCATTGCCGCCTCCGTCGGCAATATGCTGACACAGAGCCTCATATTCAAGAGCGTCCATGCAGCCGATGCGAAAAATCTGCTCGGAATGTACAAGGACAGAATGGAGAAAGCAAAGGCATACACAGCTGTTGACAAGACCTTCCTGAGTGCGGCAATAGATTATGCAAACAGTCTGGGAATCTCTCAGGAGGCTTACGCAGATATGTCCTTCAGAGCCTTTGAGAGGGCTTTGGATGCGGCTGAGACCGTTATGTCAATCGATGACATAACCCAGACAGAGGTCAATAATGTAAGGACAGAGCTGCTTAAGGCTATCGGCTCGCTGATACTTAAAACAGAGCTTGTAAGCGAAGATGATATTGCAAGGCTCATACAGGCAAGGCAGAGGGCTTATAACGCCCTTGACAAGAGGGATTCCTTAAGGGTCAATCCCGAGGACTGGACAGCTATCCTTGAGGCTGCCGGACTTACGGTAGAGGTTTCGGGCAAAAGCGTTCAGCTTTATCCGAAATCCGTGGGCGCCCTGGAAACCGAGCTTAAAAACACTCCCTCGACCCTTGCGGAGATTAACAGGCGTATTGACAAACTGAATGACCTTGTTGACGAGCTCGGCTATAAGCTCAACGCCAATATTACACTTGTTTCCTCGGCTGATGTGGACAGCGCACTGGCTGCCGGAAAGACCTTTACGGTACAGGTAAAGCTCGGCACTGACTATAAGCTTCAGTCAGCATCCATACCTGTCTACTACAACAAGGCAATTGTTAAATACAAGTCTGCTTCGGGTAATGCGACTGCAGTAACCTCCGACGGCCTGGTAAAGCTTAAGCTTGACAGCACAAAGGCGGGCAACAAGAGATACGCAAACGATGTTATAGCAACCCTGACCTTTGAAACAATAGCCGCAAGCAACGGCCAGAAGCTTATCTGGGTTGAAAACAAAGCGTCAGAGCCGATTAGTGCGGCGTCCGTACTCACTGAGGCGGCGGCAAGCACGAATATCATTCTTGACGGAGCAACGCTTACCTTCAAGGCTGCAACGGCGGTCACGCCTTCATACGGCGGCACCATAGTAAGAGGCGGCACAAAGTCAGTGGCAGATGCCTATAAGGATGAAAAAGGCAACTACACCGCTGCGGACTTCAGGATAGTCACCGAAATCAGCCAGCAGGAGGCATATAAGTTCTTCGGCATACCCAAGGACAAGACCTCCGGCGTTGTGAGGTCTCCGATTGTTGAGCTCGGAACGGTAATCGCATTTGCGGATTATATGAAGAATGCAAACCTGAGCACACTGACCCTTAATAATGTGGACAACAAGAATGTATTCTCCGCCGCATCCAATAAAGTGTTCTACACAAACAGGGCAAAAGCGGACGGCAGCGGCAGCTTCTACTGGGCTACCACAATCGTAAATGTGCCCAGAGAAAAGTGGAATACCAAGATTTTTGCGGTCGGCTACATAAAGTATCTCGACGCAAACGGCAAGGTCCAGACCGTCTACACAACAGGTCAGACAGTATCGCTCTCGGTAGAGTCCGTATCGCTTGTAAAATAAAAAATTAAATTTTGAGCCGCAGATTGATTTCTGCGGCTTTTTTATTTTTTGACAATAAAATTTAGGAAATATTACAGAGGTCACGCTATGAATATCCTAAAATAATCAATCGATAATATAATGATTGCTGACTTGAAGTATTAAGTTTTTTCAAAGTAATTCTGGCTTTGAAAATCACGAGGCGATTTGCCTTGTGACAGCAATACGAACAGAAAAGGAGGCTTATTATGGGTATCATCAGCTGGATAATAATTGGTGCTCTTGCAGGCTGGATTGCCAGCATGATAACAGGCAACAACAGGAAAATGGGCGCCGGAAAGAATATACTGGCAGGTATTGCGGGCGCATTTATAGGCGGCTTTATAATGAACCTTGTCGGAGGAACAGGCATTACGGGATTCAACTTATGGAGCCTGCTTGTCGCCACCGGCGGTGCGATTATACTGCTGCTTATCATCAATGCGGTCAGCAGATCTACAAGAGAGCAGACTAACTGATTTTATCGATACTCACCGTTAAGGCTCAGGGCAGCGAAAATGCCCCGGGCCTTAATACTTTTGTATAGACAAGAAAATTTTGTATATCCTAAATGTAAGAAAATTTCGGAAGTGACTCTTGCATGATATTAAAAAGCTTATTCAAAAAATTCATACAGTATCAGGAGCAAAAGAACGATACTACGCCCACAAAGACCTTCGATGCAAAGAAGTCCGACGACACAGACGACTTGCTGGAAGGCTTGAAGGAGAATATTAACACCATAAAGGAGCTTCTGGGCGCAAGTCAGGACGTTAAATACCACAATATCAAGCTCAAGGGCATAAACGCACCTAAGGCGGTGCTTATCTTTATTGACGGTCTTGTCAATGAGAAGATTATCACCGACGGTATACTTGCGCCGCTTCTGGATGTGGAATTCAATATAGCTGAAGGCGCAAAAGTGGAAAAGCTCGCCCAGAAAATCGACACTCAGATTCTGCACATGGCGGATGTGGAGGTAAGCACAAAGATTTCGGAGCTCATCTCTTCACTATTGTCCGGCAGCAGCGCCCTTGTCATTGACGGCATAAAGGAATGCCTGCTGATAAGCACAAAGGGCTTTCCGACCCGCAGCATCAGCGAGCCTCAGACGGAAATGGTCGTCAGGGGCCCGAGGGAGGGCTTTACCGAAAACCTCAGAACGAATACGGCTATGATAAGACGGCGCATAAAAAGCCCGAAGCTGAGAATGGAACATTTGACGATAGGCAAAAAAACCGATACCGTGGTTTGCCTTACCTATATAAAGGATGTGGCACGCACGGAGATTGTGGACAAGCTCAAAGAGCGGCTGAAGAAAATCGACACCGACGCCATAAACGACACCGGCTATATTGAGGAGTTTATCGAGGACTCGCCCTTTTCGCTGTTCGAGACCGTCGGCTATACGGAAAAGCCGGATGTGGCGGCGGCAAAGATGCTTGAGGGCAGGATTGCTATCCTTGTTGACGGCAGCCCCTTTGCCATAACGGTGCCGAGATTGTTTGTGGAGAACTTTCAGACCGCTGAGGACTATTACACAAGATACGTCTATGCCTCGGTCACAAGGCTGATGAGGTTTGTTGCCTACTTCCTTTCGATATTCACCGTTCCCGTATACATTGCGCTGACCACCTTTCACCAGGAGCTGATTCCCGAAACGCTGCTGGTCACCATAGCAAACGCCCGTGAGGGCACGCCCTTTCCGGTTTTCTTCGAGGCGCTTATAATGGTCATTTCCTTTGAAGTCTTAAAAGAGGCGGGACTCAGGCTCCCCCGCCCCGTCGGACAGGCTATAAGCATAGTCGGCGCCCTTGTCATGGGCGACGCCGCCATTTCGGCGGGACTTGTGGGTGCGCCCGTTGTAATTGCGGTGGCCTTTACCGCCGTTGCGGGCTTCATCGTTCCGGCGCAGACCGAGTCCGCATCGATTCTGCGTATTATTATGATGGTTATTTCCGCCATTCTCGGCGGCTACGGCCTTGCCCTCGGAGTGCTGGGCATGCTCATTCACTTAGCCTCGCTGAAGTCCTTCGGCATTGACTATCTGACCACGGTGGTGCCGTCGACGGATATTAAGGACTCCTTCTTCCGCACTCCCCTCTGGACAATGGTCAGCAGGCCTGTCTCCATTGTGGGCAAGGACAAGACAAGAATGGTCCCCGCCATGCAGGTTGATAATGATAAGGAAGGCTAAGAGGGAGAGAATATTATGTCAGCCGTAAAGCTTGTTTTAAAGGTTTTTTTCTTAGTCTCTTTTGTCCTTATGACCCTGCTTCTGGGCGGGTGCTGGGACAATATCGAGCTTAACTCCATTTCGATTGTCTCGGGCATCGGGGTCGACGCCGTCCCCGATAACCCTCGCAAGCTGCATGTAACTCTCCAGTCCGCAAATGTCAAGGCCTTCTCAACCTCGGCGGGAGGCGGAGGCGGAGGCGATGAATTACCCTTTATACTGAACGAGCAGCAGAGTATCAGCATTACGGATGCGATTACCGCAATTGATCGAAGGACAAGCAGGGCGCTCTTTACCCACCACAATCAGGTCGTTATCTTCGGCAAGGATTACTGCAAAAACGGCGTTCAGAGTGCCATTGACACCTTTATGAGAGAGGACGAGATGAGGGTCGAAACAAGCCTTGTGGTGGCGGATGGTACCGCAAGGGATATGCTGTCGATTAAGGTCGAGCCGGAAAAGCTTGCGTCCCAGTGGATACCGAGAATGCAGGAAACCATCAGCTTCAATATAGGAAAAATCGATGTTTCGGTGCTGGATTTCTCGTCGAGTATTCTAAAGCCCTCCGCTGCGGCGGTCTTGCCGATTATCAAGGTCGTAAGCACTCCCTTTGAGGAAAATCAGCTGGAAAAGGCAGTTAAAGAGACTGAGAATAAACAGCAGACCACCGAATCTCAGTCCGAGGAGGGGCAGAAGCAGGAGGAGGGCGGAGAAGGACAGCAAGAAACGAAAAAGGATGAAGCCGGCGGCGGCAAGAAAGAGGAGAAAAAGGGCGGCGGCGAAGCCGAAACCAAGGATTTGTGCCTTACAGGCCTTGCGGTTTTCAAGGAGCCCTATCTTGTGGGTGAGCTGGATATAGAGCAGATAAGGGGCTACCGCTGGCTCAAGGGCGACGTCAACGCCACCGGGCTTGAGCTGAACGTCGGCGAAGGAGCTGCGAACATCAATATCTCCAATGCGAGATTCAAAAAGAAGGTACGCTTAGACGAAAACAATAAGCTGATAGTGGATTTTACCGTTGAGGCGGACGCCGCCATACAGGAATCTTTCGGAATAGACGATTCCGAACCCAAACAATATGTAGAGGTCATTACAAAGGCAGTGAACGAAAAGATAAAATCGGAAATAGAAAGCTGCGTTACTAAGGCAAAGGAATTGAAGGCGGATATTTTCGGCATACTCAATGCTCTTTACGAAAAGCAGCCGACAAAATACAAGGCGATTAAGGAAAACAAGGATGAGGTGTTCGCCTCCTTCGAGATGAACACCGACATCAAGATTACGGTTCAGGATACGGGCAAGCTCAGAAAATCGGTAGTGGAAAAGTGGTGGAATGATGAGCATTGACAAAAGCAAAATATCCCCCTCGCAGTTCGTCTTTACGATAGTCTGCTTTATAGAATCCTCGGCGGTGCTGTCGTCCTTCTTTGTGGGTATCTCCGGCAGGGATTCGTGGTTTGTCATGATAATCGGGTATCTTGTTTACCTGCCGCTGCTGTTTATTATTGCGCAGCTTATGAAAAGATTCCCCGAAAAGACGATAATCGAGATTAACGACGAGGTGTTCGGCAAGGTATTCGGCAAGGTCGTTTCCGTTTTCTATATCTGGTTTTTTGTGACCCTCACTTCGCTGAACCTTCTCGACACGCAGGTCTTTGCCTCAAGCTCGATTGTGCAGAAGACCCCGCCGATTGTCCTGTTGGCCACCTTCGCACTGATATGCGTATGGGCGGTCAGGAACGGAATAAGCGTTCTGACACGCTATATGGTGATTATCGGCGTGTTATCCCTTATGATTTCGGTCCTCGCCTTTTTCTTTGCCATAAAAAGATTTGATTTTGCAAACCTTTTGCCGCCCTTTCAGCAAAAGCCGATGATTTATGTTGAGTCGGCGCATGTGGTTTCCACCATACCTTTTGGCGAAACGATAGTTTTCCTGATGCTGACGCCGAATGTAAAGTCGAGCCCCAAGAAGTTCGGGAAATACCTGCTTATAGGCACGCTTATAGGCGCCGCCTCGATGTTTGTTATCACCGTCAGGGATATAGGCGTTCTGGGCGAAACAATAAAGTTCTTTACAGTGCCCTCCCTTGAAACTCAGAGGGTGTCCGGACTGTCGAGGACCTTCAGCCGCCTTGAGCTGCTTTATTCAATTATCTTTATAGCTCTTATGTACAGCAAAATCGTGGTACTGCTTTATGCCTCGGTGTCGGCCATATCTCAGGTATTAAAGCTTAAATCCTATAAGCATATCTCGATTCTCATAACGGTGCTTTGCATCATATATACTCTGAATCTCTACGATTCGGGCATAAGCCACGCCATTTCGGGCATGACGGTGGTGCCGTTCTTCTGGAGCTTTTTGGAGTATATCCTTCCCATTCTGACCCTCGTGGTCGTTATGTTCAGAAAGCTGGGTAAAAAGGAGGGCGGAGCAAATGATGATGATATTCGCAATAGCGGCAAGCGCAACAATCTTGCTGTTAGACCTTCCGTCGGCAATCAGATCTAAGGAAAAAAAGGATATAATCATTGTTTCCGTACTGGGACTTTTTGTGATTGTCCTTGCCTTTCTTAACGCCTTAGGCGTGAATCTGCCTAAAGTTATGACGCTGATAAACGAGCTTTTTATGAAGCTCGGCATTTACTATAAAATGTGAGGGCAGACAAATATTTCAATAAAATATGTATAATTGTGGAATTAGTGTTAAAGATATTATTGCACCATTAAAGAAAGGATGTTTTTGATGGCAAAAAATAAGGAAAAGAATAAAAACAAAAACCAGAACTTAAACCAGAGACAGGAGCAGAACCGTCAGGAGCAGCAGAACCGTCAGGAGCAGCAGAATCGCCAGGAACAGCAGAACCGTCAGGAACAGCAGAACAGGAAAGAGTATTAAGGTTTTGGCTCTGACTCCTAAAGTAAGCAAAACTTAAAGATAAAAACCGCCGGGCTTCCGACGGTTTTTATCTTTTTATGTCTGTTCTTCTATTATTCGTTCTGATATTTTCTTTAACTCATCGAAGGTCTTTACCATACTCAGCTCCCTGCGGTAAAGTGATGCACCCTTTAGGGACTTAGTGTACCATGCGGCATGCTTTCTTGCTTCAAGCATTCCTATATACTCGCCCTTGTAGCGGCAAAGCCTTTCTATGTGTTCGAGCATTATGCCCATTCTCTCTTTTACGGGCGGCTCGTCTATGAGCACGCCGCTTTCGAGGTATTCGTTAATAATCTTGAAAATCCACGGTCTGCCCAATGCTCCCCTGCCGACCATTACAAGGTCGCAGCCGGTATATTCGAGCATTCTCTTTGCGTCCTCAGGTGTCTCGATATCCCCGTTGCCTATGACGGGTACCGACACGCTCTCCTTGACCGCCTTGATTACATCGAGGTTTACGGGCGGGGCGTACATCTGGTCCTTTGTTCTGCCGTGAACGCAGATTGCCGCTGCGCCGTTCTGTTCGCAGACCTTGGCCATCTCGACGGCATTAATGCTGTCCTTGTTCCAGCCGGCTCTGATTTTCACGGTCACGGGCAGACTGACTGCGGAAGCGACCTCTTTTACGATTCGCCCAGCAAGGGCCGTATCACGCATAAGGCTTGAGCCTGCCATGCCCTTTATGATTTTCGTCGCAGGGCAGCCCATATTGATGTCGATGATGTCAGGAGAGAAGCGAAGGGCCTTTTCTGCGGCCCTTGCCATTATCTGCGGCTCGCTGCCGAAAAGCTGAATTGCGGCGGGGTGTTCGTTTTTTCCGAGGGTCATAAGCTCGTCGGACTTCCTGTCGCCTAAAATGAAGCCCTTTGCGCTGACCATTTCCGTCACAGTGTATGAGGCGGAAAACTCACGGCAAAGCTCCCTGAAAGGTAAATCAGAGCAGCCCGCCATGGGGGCTAAGGCTGCCGCTCCCCTGATTTCAACATCCGCAATTTTCACTCTTATCTGTTTTGAGTTGGTCTCTTTATCCAAAATCTCACCTGAATACGTCCTGCTCTTATACGGCAAGGCACAGCAATATTATGCTCATAGCGCCGGAGAAAACCATATAGGCGTGTACGGTCGATTCCGGACCGTTAAAGAAGTTTTTGCCCTCTGACTTCAAAAAGAAGTTGGCCTGCGGGATAGTGTATATAAGGCAGAGCATCTCATAGAAGAAGGTGTACATTATCATTGTGGTCAGCATGCTGAAGCTCTTGTCGAGCATGAGCTCATAAAGCAGTATCAGTATTGCGGTTAACAGCAGGCAGGTGCTGATCAGCTTGCCGTGCTTAATAATGCGGTACTTATCGAAGACCGTTTCCTGAACCACCACAAGATAGATAATGAAGAAGGAGACAAGCCTTGCTATCAAAGGCGAGCTTGTAAGCACAAAGAACATGGGGACAAGGGAATATAAAGCAAATTCGCTCGTTTCAAGCAGGAATATATAGCGCTTATAGTGTACGCTGGCTTCCCTTTTCTCTGCTTTTGCAAGGCACCTTTTATATTCGGACTCCGAAAGCGAAGCCCTGTAATGGGGATTCTGAAGCTGCAATGTTGAAAAGCGGGGCTTTATAATAAACTGAAGCTGGTCTATGGCTATTAGCACAAGCCAGATGATAAGGAAGGTCGAGCTGTACTCCTGAAGGGGGAAGTTTATGGCGCCCTTAGCGTCGATTGCGGCGGCTATTATTTTAAGCTTATCAAAATGGAAGATGAGAGTCAGGGCAATGCCGGCACCGCCGGCTGCTCCGAGGAAATACTCCATGAGCTTCCATGCGTCTATTATTCTCCTCTGATTCATCTTCTCAAAGAGCCTCTTGCCCTTTTTGTTTGTAAGCCTTGCGGCGGACTGAAGCATCTGAGCTATCGCCCAGCCGATACCGCCTGAAAGACCTGCGCCGAGAATAAGATTGAGGGTAAAGCTGTCCTTATTCTTAAATGCGAAGGCGCAGAGAAGAATGAGGATGCCCAAGAGTCCGCCCCAGCTCTCCTGCCTTGTCTTTGAAAAGTAGATAAGGGGGAACTTGCCCTTCTCCGGGTCGAGGGGCCTGTTGAGAAGCAGGTAGCCTGCAATGGCGCAGAAGGGCAGCAGGCAGAAAATCATTATAAAGTCCTTAACCGTATATAAAAGACCCGCAAAGGCATTAAGAGCCATACCCATAAAGGCGCC
>JAAYOZ010000111.1 GCA_012520115.1 Clostridiales bacterium
CAGCCCGTAAATGCGGACAGCACCGCCTTTGAATATTCCCCGAAGGCTTTGGTCGCATTCGCCTTGTCCCAGACTTCAGCGTCAATCGTCAGCTTGATTCTTGTTATAGAGTTGTTCCTGTCCGTCTCGAAGCTAAGCAGAGCATCGTTATTCTGCATTATGTCGAGAAAAACCACATGCTCGTTCCCGACAATATAGGTGTCACGGTTGTGAAAGGCGAAGCCTCCGTCTGTTTTCTCAAGCCGCTTTGAAAGCTCCAGTGAGTCCACTCTCTTAGACTTAGAGCAGGCGGCAAGGGTAAGTATCATAGCCGCAGTCAAAATCAGCGCAGTTAATTTCTTTAGCATTTGTTTTCCCCTTCCCTATGAACTTCAGACGCTTGTCTTATAAATCTATATGCCGCCGGGCAAGGGCTTATGTTCGCCGAAAGTGCTTAGAATTTACAGAAAATTAACACAATAGGGCTATATACTTTATTTCTGGAGAGTATATTCAGAAAAGGCCTTATTTTCGGCATTCGCCGAGAATCAAGACTTTAAATTTTTATTGAATAAATCAGGCAAATATGCGATATTAGAAAAAAGGAAACTGTTTTTGGCGGTGGATCAGATGAAATTCTCAACAAAAAAGAAGCACAGGGGGGCAGCAGAAGGCATAGCCCCGGACAATGAAACAATAAAGCCGAGAAAAGTAAAAAGGGCAAAGCAGCCCAAGAATAATAAAAAGATAAACAAGAAGGTAGTCATAGTCGTGGCTGCCGTACTTGCCGTGCTTATCTCTCTCAGCAGCGTAATCGGCGTGAAAATCTCCTCAAAGCAGGTCTATGTGACCCTTGCCAAGGCGGAAATAGGCTCCGTTCAGGAGGTATATGAAACCTCCGCACTGCTTAAATCCTCAGGTCAGAGCATCTTCAACGTCTATCCGGGCGTTGTGGTAAACGACGTCTATGTGAAGGTCGGCGATACAATCAAGGCCGGAGATGTACTCGCAAGCTTTGATACCACGGAGCTTCAGCTTGAGGTGCAGAAGAAAAAGGCCGTATATGAAACCGCAAAGCAGGCCTATGAGGAGGCAGTCAGAAGCGCAGCCCTTGCAAAGCTCGAGCTGCCCACCATAGACGAAAAAATAGCGGAGCTTGAAGCAAAGCTCCAGTCAAGCGGCTCAGACTCCGAAACGACCGCCCCCTCAAGTAATTCCTCAGCCGTGGCGGAGGCAATTTCAAAGCTCTTCGGCGAAAGCCAGATAGCACAGGTGCTGTCAAGCCTTATCAGCATGGGCGGCTCCATTCAGCAGATTAACGATATGATTGGTATGCTTCAGGGCGGCGGACTCGGCTCCGGCGGACTTTCCTCGCTGCTCGGCGACAAGTATCAGCAGCTCGACGACGCCTCGCAGCTCATGCAGCTCAAGACCGCAAAGGCCATATACGAATTCCAGACGGGCGACCTCTATGTGTCCAGCTTTAAGTCCGTTCAGGATAAGGCGGAGAAGGAGTATAACCAGCTCAACGATAAACTTACGCAGCTTAACTCCGGCTTTGTCGCAACGGGCAACGGCAAGGTGTCCGAGGTCAATATAGTAAAGGGTCAGAAGGTAGAGTCAGCACAGCAGCAGGCCGAGACTCCCACAATCGATATAGACACTATTATGAATATGCTTTCCGGCAATGCGGATATTAGCTCCCTTCTGTCCTCCTTTATGAACCCCGGCGGCTCCACAGGCGAAATTAAGGGCATAGTGGTGGAAAACTACGATATGTTCATTGCCACCTTCCAGGTAGGCATGTACGACGCCGCATCCATAAAGGTAGGCATGCCCGCAATTGTAAGCTATATGGATTCACAGTTTGACGGCGAGGTCACCTACATCGGCGCAACCGCAAAGGAAGGCACCTCAGGCATAGGAAGTGCCATAAGCTCCTTGACCGGCGGCATGGGCGGCTCCTCCAGCTATGTGGAGGCCAAGGTTGCCATAAAGAATCCGAGCGAAGACCTTATCAGCGGCTTTAACGCAAATATAAAGATAAATACAAAGAACGTAGAAAACGCAGTAGTCATTCCCGTCGACACCCTGAAGCTCATCGACGGCGAGAAATACGTCTATATCTATAACGAGAACGACAAAAAAATCTATCAGAGAAAGGTCGAGGTAGGTCTTTCTGAGGAAACCAAGTACGAGATAGTATCGGGCTTAAAGCCGGGCGAGCAGATAGTCAGAACCTTCAGCTCAAAGAGCATAAAGAGCCTAAAGGACGGCATGAAGGTCAGAATCAGCGAAAAGACTGTGAACTGAAGCAGTTGAACCTGATTCGGTGCGGAAGGTGTGTTTAGCTTGAACATTCGTGAAAACATTAAAATAGCCTTTATCAGCATAAAGACTAACCTGTTAAGGTCTTTGCTGACAATGCTCGGTATTATTATCGGAGTAGGCTCTGTCATTGCGGTAATTACAATAGGTACCGGCGGACGTGATTATATAGTCAACATGATAAAGGAAATGGGCGGCTCAACCGCAATCAGCGTCGTCGTCAACAGAAACAAGGCGACCGTCAGCGACTATATAACCGAAGAGGACATCAAGGCCATAAAGAACAACCTTGATGATGTGGATTACATCTCTCCCGTGGTAATGAGCATAGGTGCCATTCAGGCGGGTGAAAAGTCGGGCATAGGCATGGGAATCGGCACAAATGTGGATATTGAGGCCATTTTAGGGCAAAGCTGCGTCCACGGCAGGCTGTTTAACTATCAGGAGTACCTTGCCGGAAGGAATGTTGCGGTCATAGACGCAGGCAGCGCATATATGCTCTACGGCAAGGAGAATGTGGTCGGCGAGAGCATTGATTATACCTTCGAGGGCAAGACCGTATCCTTTAAGATAATAGGCGTCATGAGCTTTATGAGCGCAATGGGCGGCGACGCACAGGAGATGTTCGAGCAGATGCAGCCCTATATGGAGAGCGGCCAGGCCATGGGCGGAGCAATGCTGCTTATCCCCTCCACGGTTGCAACCTCGCTTCTGGGCACAGGCGAAAGGTACGACAGCCTGTATTTAAAGTCGAGGGATGACAGCCTGCTCGAAAGCATCGGAGAAGCAGCCGTAAACATTCTTTATGCAAGGCATAACAACTCGGACAGGGAGATTTACACAGCCACAAACCTTGCCACCTTTATAGACCTGCTTGACAAGGTCATTACGGTGTTCACGCTGTTCATAGCTTCAGTTGGAGCCATCTCCCTTGTGGTCGGCGGAATCGGCGTTATGAATATAATGCTCGTCACGGTCACGGAACGAACACGGGAAATCGGCATCAGAAAGGCCCTTGGCGCAAAGACCAAGACAATAATGCTCCAGTTTTTAACCGAAGCGGTAATAATCTGTCTTACGGGCGGCCTTTTGGGTCTTGCACTCGGCACGGGGCTTGCGGCAATGGTATCGATGATTATGGACGTACCTTTAAGTGTCAAATTCTCCACGGTGCTAATAGCCGTCGGCTTTTCGAGTGCAATCGGCATATTCTTCGGCCTGTACCCGGCAAAGCGGGCAGCCGAAATGCCGCCGATTGAAGCCCTCAGAGTCCAGTAAATAATGAGAAGCCTTTTTGTGTTTTAAATGCAGCCTGCAGACAAATATGTCGGGGCAAACACAAGAGGGCTTTTATGTTACCCTTTTAAACCTCAAAAGCTCAAAAAATCCTGAAATTTTATACAAATGTGAATATTTTCTACATTTATTCGTAAAAAGAATTTACTATTAAGGTTGTTTTTGATATAATAACAACAATGCGGTAATAAACCGATGAATATTCTCTGATTTGTCAGGGAATTAGATGTTCATCGGCTTCTAAATTTGTCCTTGCGGCTTTAGGCACAGGACTTTCTTAATATGGAAAAATGACGGCACGTTTTCGCCACGGCGGACAAGCCCCCTTCTTGCCGCCTTCGCAATTTACATATTACAGCTTAGGTTGAGGTGAAGATATGAAAATCTGCATTTGCGATGATGATGCAATGGTCCGCAAAGAGGTCAGTAACTATGTGCAGACCCTCTGTATCGGCATATCCGCCTCCGATATCACTGAGCTGTCGAGCGGCGAGGCCCTTGTTAAGCACTACGCTATTAAGGGTCGCTTTGATTTGATATTCATTGACGTGGAAATGGGCGGCATGACGGGCATTACCGCCGCCGAAAAGATAAGAATGCAGGACCCGAATGTCATAATCATCTTCATTTCCAACCACGCACAGTATGTTTTCGATTCCTTTTCCTCAGAGGCATTCCACTACATTCTCAAGCCCATAAAAAAGCAGGAGTTTGAAGAGGTTTTCACAAGGGCGATAAATAAGTTCATGCTGATGAACACTCTGATATGGCTCAAATGGCAGGGCAAGCGTTTTCCCGTGGCAATAAGGGAAATTCGTTATGTCGAGAATAAGTTCAGGCACATCCTGCTGCACACCGAGGACGGCGACATGGAGGCAAACGGCAGCGTCACCGAAATTTTAAGCGAGCTCGAGATTTACGGCTTTCTCAAAATCAACCAGAGCTGCATAGTAAACATAGATTACATAAAAAGACTGTCCGCCGAAGAGGTAGTGATGAAGGATAATACCGTCCTGCCTGTCAGCGTGCGGCGACGGATGAGCGTTCTGAAGTCCTACGATGAGTATTTACATAAAATGAAATGGTGATCAGATGAGAATAATGACGCTGATTTTTACCTCGGTTTTTGAAATCTTTATCGGAGATATGTTCTTCAAATGGCTTGGAAAACGCAAGATAACCGGCATGAAATTCTTCGGCTTCTTTGTTGCCCTCAGCGCTTTGCAGGTCCTGAACGGTCTTTTCTTTGACAACTCCGCATTCATAATGGTTAACACCATAATTATTTTATTCCTGCTGTCATTATTCTATAAAGTCAAATTCACCATGAGAGTTATTGGCAGTGTCATAATCGCAATAATCATGGCGTTTGCTGAAATGGCCGTTGTAATGCTCACCACCGTGGGCGTCAAGGTCAACATTGAGGTCATCAACTCAAACGACCTGATGTACGCCATCTGCGTTCTGCTCTCAAAGTTTATGACCTTCGTTTTCATAAACATCCTTGTAAGCCGTAAAAACAACATGCGTCAGGGACTTACAAGCAGATTCCTGCCACCCATGATTGTTCTGCCGGGTACGTCGCTGATTGTCATAGTGCTTTTATATGTCTGCTGCTATCGGATAACAGACGACTATTTCCGCATTGCGACCCTTGCGTCCTCCGTTTTGCTTGCCGTTTCGAACATTCTTGTATTCCACATAATCAACACCCAGGGAGATTACATCAGCACAAAGGAGCAGCTCCAGTTTGCCAAGGCAAGCATCGAAAGCCAGAAGGAATACTACATAGAGCTGTATGAGTATCAGAGGGAAATCAGCCAGTTCAGGCATGATATGAAGAATTTTTTCACCGTAGTACTCTCAAAGCTGAAGGCGGGCGACAGCGAAGAGGTGGAGAAGGGCATTAAGGAAAAGCTCCACATCATGGACGAGTCCTCCCGCTCATTAGTCAATACTGGCAACCCGGTGCTTGACTCGATTTTAAGCTCAAAGATAAAGCAGGCCGATGAGAACAATATAAAAATCGACCTGACCGTCAAGCTTGCAAGCCTTATAAAAATAGACGAGCTTGAGCTGGGCGTCCTTTTAGGCAACGCCCTCGACAACGCGATTGAGGCCACCGTGAAAATCCAGGACAGGGAGAGAATTATACATGTCAGCATAATCTCCGTGGATGAAACAATGCTGATAAAAATAATTAACCCCGTCATTGAGAATATTAATACGGATAAAATCGAGACAAACAAGCACGATAAGAAGCGTCACGGCTACGGACTCAGCGGAATCAGAACCATTACCGAAAAATACGGCGGCATACTTGACCTTAACTGCACAGACAAGGTGTTTACATTCACCGCCACCCTCTGTAACACAAGCGAGTATAAATAAGCATCAGCTTACCGCTTATAAAAATGATTTCCCCCACGCCTTCAAAAAAGCGTGGGGGATTATTATTGCTCAAAAAGAAAATTACCCGCACCGCACGGCAAAAAAAAGAATGAATAAAGAAATGTATTTTTCAGCCCGAAACGATGTTTTTCCCGCCAAAAATGCAAAAAACATCCGGCAAAATCAAACCTTGTCGGGTATACATTTTGTTAAAAATACGGATATTTTGTTAAATCTTAAAAATCGCATTTTGTAATAAAAAATAAAATAAAATTTTGTTTTAGGAAGTTTTGTCGAAAGGCTTCCCATTTTTTACCATTTATGTTATATTGTATTCGCCCGTAAAAAATGGCAATTACGTCGAAGCTCTGGCGGTGAATACATGTATAAATACATAGCTAAGGGAATAACCAACGGACTTATTAATGAAAAGGTCGTATCCGAGCGGGACAGAGAAATTTACGAATACAGTTTTGAGGTGCTTTTAAGCACCGGCGCAATCATAGCGGTAATACTTATAGCTTCCATATTCTTTAAATGTTGTGTTAATTCTCTTCTATTTATGGCAGGCTTCATACTTACAAGGCGAATAAGCGGCGGCTATCATGCCAGCAAACATATTTATTGCTTTTTGACCACAATAGCAAACTACGGACTTTATGTTCTGGCGGTAAAGCGTTTAAGCGTAAACCTTATTCCGGAGATTTGTACAATATTAGCAGTGTTCTCACTGTTTGCGGTCTGTGCACTGGCACCTGTGGAGGACAGAAACAAACCTCTGAGCGATAAGGAAAAAATCAGGTTCAGAAAGCAAAGCCGTGCCTTCATAACCTCGTTCTTTCTGGTAGTGACCGGACTGATACTGAAAAAGATTGCACTTATCAATATATTCAGCTTTACTACGGGCGTTTCCTCGGTTTCAACTTATCTTGTGTTCGGCACCATTAAAAATAAGCTCTACAACGGACCGAATTTTGAGATTCAAAGATGTCACGGTGTAGCTTTAAGAAAGTTTTCCGGCCCCGTAGACAGTTTAGCACGAATGAACGGGGAGGATAAAAAAGTCTATTCAGGCCTTGGGGCTGAATAAATATAATAGAAAAGGTAGGATGAATCATGAAAGCAATGAAGAAAATCGCAGTCAAATGGGGCGCACTCATCGCAGCAGTAGCACTCG
Source organism: Clostridiales bacterium (assembly GCA_012520115.1). GTDB lineage: Bacteria > Bacillota > Clostridia > Oscillospirales > Acutalibacteraceae > DTU053. The sequence goes on from JAAYOZ010000111.1 coordinate 7,172, forward strand.
CAGTTGGCACCGCATCGGTCAATTCAGCTTGTGTTCTCTTCCTTCATCAGCCGAAAGTACCCGAAGGCATGGACAGATTTAAGAAGTAAGCCTGAAATTAGCCCTGACTCCAAATGGCGGTCTGTTTCTCAGACCGCCATTTTTCTGCCCGAATCACAAGGGTCTGACATCTATCACTTGACTATTCGCCCGCCTTGTGTTATATTGACATTCGTTTTCCGGGAAAGGGTCATATAAAGGCTGATTCGCCATAATCTTTATATATACAGAAGTCGGCAAAGCAAGAGACATTCAGGGGGAAGCACAATGAGCACAGCGGAGCTGTTTTTACTTGCGGTAGGTCTGTCTATGGATGCCTTCGCAGTAGCGGTATGCAAGGGACTTTCCGTAAAGAGGATAAAGCTTATAAACATCGTCACGGTCGGTCTTTATTTCGGCATATTTCAGGCCTTAATGCCGAGCCTCGGCTATCTCTTGGGCTCACAGTTTGCGGATAAGCTGCAGCAGTGGGACCACTGGATTGCCTTCATACTGCTTGCAGTAATCGGCGCAAGGGCAATAAAGGAGTCCTTTGAGAAGGATGACTGCGACTGCGAAAACGAATGCGGCCCTGAGCCTGAAACAACGAAAAACGGCAAATCAAAAAAGAGCTTTAACCCCTTCAGCCCCGCCTTGATGTTCCCCATGGCAATAGCCACAAGCATAGACGCCTTAGCCGCAGGCCTTTCGTTCTCCTTCATAGAAATAAACATAGTCTATGCGGTCACATTTATAGGCATAGTCACCTTCATATTGTCGATGATAGGCGTTAAATGCGGCGCAGTCTTCGGCATTAAGTTCAAGTCCAGAGCCGAATTTTCAGGCGGACTTATCTTAATCCTGCTGGGACTGAAAATATTAATAGAGGGCCTTATGGCATAAAAAAAGCCCCGTATGGGGCTTTAATTATTTCGTGTTTTTTCAAAAAACAGCCTTAAAATCTCTGTGCATTCCTCTTCCAGAATGCCGCCGAAGGCATCGATTCGTTTAGTACCCTTCATGTCAAAGAGGTTCACGGCGGAACCCGCTGCGCCCAAGGCCTTATCAAAGGCGCCGAAGTACACCCTGTCGAGCCTTGCCGCAGCAATCGCACCGGCGCACATGGGGCACGGCTCAAGGGTCACGAACATATGGCAGCCGTCAAGCCGCCATGAATTCAGGTTGCGGCAGGCTTCGGCAATGGCCTCAGTTTCCGCATGGCTCAATGCGCTCTGCTTTTCCTCACGCATATTCCTGCCCCGGCCTACGATTTCCCCGTTCTTTACGATTATTGCCCCTACGGGGATTTCACCGCTGTCATAGGCCTCCTTGGCAAGCGATAGAGCCTCTTTCATCATTTGTGTGACAAAAGGATTAATCATCATCTTATAAATTCCACCGTATAGGCAGTCTGAACAATAAGCGACAAAATGGAAATCAGCAGAGGCAATGTTGTGACATAGTCCTTCAGGAACACCCTGTTGAGCATCGGAGTACCGGGAGGGTCAAGCCTTCTGCGGTACTTTTTGCTTAACAGATAAATTGCAAGGCAGACAAAGCCGATAACGACCGAAACGGGCACGATTCCCGCCAGATACACGGGGATGTTGCCGTCGGGGGAGCGGGTTGTCATAAACAGCATATAGACCGACAGGGAGTTGTTGATAAGGTGGATTATCACGCCGGTCCAGATTGAATTGGTGACGATTACCGCATAGCCCATAGCCATGCCCGCAATAAAGGCAAAGGGCGCCTGAATAAGATTGCCGTGCATTATGGCAAAAATCAGGGACGAGATGAATATGGCAAACGAGTTGCCGTAACGCCTCAAGGGCTGCATAACAACGCCACGCAGGGCAAACTCCTCAATAAAGGCGGGGAGAATTGCGGAGCGGACAAAAAAGAGTATCGCACCGTCAACCGTTGTCGGCACATCGCCCATGGTGTAGGTCGAGCCGATTCCGAAATTCTCTTCTAAGAAAATGGTCAGCATCGAGGAAAAACTGCTGCCCAGCAGACATGCGCCGAAGGCAAAGCCTATCATCAAAATCATCAGCGCCGGTGATTTCGGCAGGGAATAGGGTATAAAATCGGTCCTGTATTTCTTTTTAAGCACCGAATAGGCAATAAAGAAGGGCAGCCCTATTCCGAAAACCGAAAGCAGGCACTCAAGCATATACGAAAAAATCGATTTATCAATAGACGCCGCCGCAAGAAAGTCTCTGACTTGATCTGAGAACAGAACTATAAGCCCCGAAACGCCGTAGGTCGAAGCGAGAAAGGTGATTATGCTCAGTCCCGTATAAACGCTGAGTCTCTTCAGGTCCTGCCTGCTTCGCCTCGGAAGCGGCGGGAACTGAGGCTCCACAAGTGCAGGGCCCGCAGGTGCGCCGCCGAAGCCGAAACTCTGCTGAAATGCGCCGTTGTTCTGATTTATCATTACATCATCCTTTCTCCCGAATATAATTCGGGAAAACAGATAAGCTAAGCGTGAATTCTGTCGCAATTACCTGCCGCAGCACTTTTTATACTTCAGGCCGCTGCCGCAGGGGCAGGGGTCGTTCCTGCCGACCTTTTCGCTTGCGCTCTTTCTGACGGGGCGCTGCTTATCCGAGCCGTCGCCGCCGCTGCCGCCGCTTTGCGAGGTAATCTGAGCCTGCTGCTCACGCTCCGTGTCCCTTTCGGAGCGGATAACGGCGGTCAGAAGCATCTGTACCGTGCCGTCACGGATGTTCTCGGTCATCTCGTCAAACATATCGAAGCTTTCCATTCTGAAGGCGACGACCGGGTCCTTCTGAGCATAAGCCCTCAGGCCTATGCCGTTTTTGAGCTGGTCCATTGCGTCGATATGGTCCATCCAGCGTATATCAACGTTTTCGAGCAGAATCTTATGCTCAAGAGCCTGCATAAGCTCCTCGCCGTAAAGGGATTTCTGCTGATTGAATCTCTCCTTGGCAAGACCGAGCAGGGTGTCGTAAATCTCGTCACGGTCCATGTCTGCGCTTAAATCCTTGTCTCTTAACAGCCAAGAATACTTGCTCCTGAGACCGTCTATATTCCAGTCGTCGGAGGAAATATGCTTCGAGCAATAGAAGTCCACGGCACTGGAAATGCTGTCTTCAATCATCTTCTGAATGGTGGCGTCAAGGTCAACGCCGTCAAGCACCTGATTCCTCTGGCCGTATATAATCTCACGCTGGCTGTTCATAACGTCGTCGAACTTCAGAACGTTGCGGCGGATTGCAAAGTTGTTCGCCTCAACCTTCTTCTGTGCGCTCTCTATTGCGTTGGAGAACATTTTAGCTTCAATGGGCATTTCGCCTGCGGCCTTGAACATATCAAGGGTCTTGTAGAAGCGGTCGCCGGCAAAGAGCCTTAAAAGGTCATCCTCGGCTGAGAGATAGAACCTGCTCTCGCCCGGGTCGCCCTGACGGCCCGAACGTCCTCTCAACTGGTTGTCGATACGCCTTGACTCGTGACGCTCCGTGCCTATGATGAACAGACCGCCGGCCTTGCGAACTGCCTCGGCCTCGGCTGCCTGCTGCTGCTTGTACTTAGCCTCAAGCTCCTGGAAGGTCTTGCGGGCTTCTAAAATCTCCTCGTTGTCAGTTTCCGCAAAGCTTGTGGACTCAACGATAAGCTCCTCGGGAATGCCCATCTTGCGCATTTCCGCCTTTGCCATGTATTCGCAGTTGCCGCCGAGGATAATGTCGGTACCACGGCCGGCCATGTTTGTGGCGATTGTGACTGCGCCGAGGCGGCCTGCCTGGGCGACTATTTCAGCCTCACGCTCGTGGTTCTTGGCGTTGAGTACCTCATGCTGTATGCCCCGTCTTTTAAGAGCCTTGCTGAACTTTTCGGACTTTTCGATGCTGACCGTACCCACAAGCACAGGCTGACCCTTCTCGTGGCACTTTACTATCTGGTCGATTGCGGCGTTGAACTTTGCCTCCTCGGTCTTGAACAGTACATCCGGGTGGTCGACCCTTATCATCGGCTTGTTTGTGGGAATCTCCACAACGTCAAGTTTGTAAATCTCCTCAAACTCCTGACTCTCCGTCATGGCGGTACCCGTCATGCCCGAGAGCTTTTTATAGAGCCTGAAATAGTTCTGGAAGGTAATTGTGGCAAGGGTTCTGCTCTCATGGCGGACGTTTACGCCCTCTTTAGCCTCAATGGCCTGGTGCAGACCCTCGGAGTACCTTCTGCCTATCATAATACGGCCTGTGAACTCGTCGACTATAAGCACCTGACCTTCCTTGACCACATAGTCAACGTCACGCTGCATAACGCCCCGTCCCTTAATGGCCTGATTGATATGGTGCTGTATAGTCAGGTTCTCGGCGTCCATAAGGTTATCCAAAGAGAAGAATTTCTCCGCCTTTGCAATACCGCTCTTTGTTAGCGTTGCGGTGCGGGCTTTTTCGTCTACGATGTAGTCGCCCTCGTCGGTCAGCTCATCCTCAGCGTTCTTCTTTGCGTTAAGCTCTGTAACCTTAACGCATTTAAGGGTCTTGACGAAGTTGTCCGTAATCTTGTAAAGGTCTGTGGACTTGTCGCCTCTGCCTGAAATTATAAGGGGAGTCCTCGCCTCGTCTATAAGAATGGAGTCCACCTCGTCCACTATGGCGAAGTGGTGACCCCTCTGGACCCTGTGCTCTTTGTAGATGACCATATTGTCACGCAGATAGTCGAAGCCGAACTCGTTGTTCGTGCCGTAGGTAATGTCTGCGGCATAGGCTGCGGCCTTTTCCTCATGGGGAATGGAGGGGATTACAAGACCTACCGTAAGCCCTAAGAATTTAAAAACCTTACCCATCCACTCGGAGTCACGGCGGGCAAGATAGTCGTTGACGGTAACAATATGAACGCCCTTGCCTGATATGGCATTCAGATAGGCGGGCAGGGTGGCCACAAGGGTTTTACCTTCACCTGTTTTCATCTCGGCGATTCTGCCCTGATGCAGAATAATGCCGCCTAAGACCTGAACGGGGAAGTGCTTCATATTAAGCACACGCCATGAGGCCTCACGGCATACGGCAAAGGCCTCGGGCAGCATGCTGTCAAGGGATTCGCCGTTCTCATACCTGTCCTTAAACTCCTGAGTCTTCGCCCGAAGTTCTGCATCCGACAGCTTTGCATATTCCTTTTCAAGGCCTAAAACCTTATCACATAAGGGCTTTATTCTTTTAATTTCCTTCTGAGAGTAATCTCCGAACAGTTTTGTTAATATCGACAAGCTTATCATTCCTTAATGCCAAAAAGTAAAATTAATCACGGGATATCCTCCCGTTTTCCGGCAATTTAATATAGTATTTTTCATACAATTTTACCATAATACATATCAAAAATCAAACTTTATAAATAAACATTTGATGAACGAAAAATAACGAAAGGGCAAAGAGTTTAAATCCAATAATCACCTGCCTTAAAAGCGATTATTTTTTATTTTTAATCTTGATAAAGTGTCGGAGTATATGCTATAATTACTCGGCTCCCATAAGGAGTATGCTACCGCAGGATTAAAATAAACTTAAAGGCAGAAAGCAATGGAAAGCATTAAGTGCAGCTGCAGACATAAATCCTGTAAGCGCTTCGGTAAGTGCGAAGAGTGCAGAGAGCACCACAAAACCCACCCCAAGTACCCCCTGCCCTTCTGCGAGCGCAACACTTACAAAAAGAAGACAAACGCATAAAAACGCTGGTGTGGCTCAATGGCAGAGCAGCTCATTCGTAATGAGCAGGTTGTCGGTTCGATTCCGACCACCAGCTCCAAATCAGACCTGAGGCTTTTTGGCTTCGGGTCTTTTTTTTGACGATTCTTTGCGACAAAACTTGTGTCACATAAATCATATAATTGAATAAACTGACATAAGGTGAATTGCTATGCTTAAAAAGATTATTTCGGCAAGCTTGATTATAATATGCCTTTTTGCTTTAAGCTCCTGCAAACCCGGCTCCGACACCGAGGCCGAAACCACCGCAAGGCAAAGGCCAACGGACAATTCAACCTTGGAGATTGAGGCTGTTGTTAAGGAAAAGTACAACGGCAGCATACTTGTAAAGGTTAAGGACAGCACCTATGACATCAGCGACCTTGCCTATGTCCTCGGCGAAAAGGCTAAGGTAACGAAGGACGGCAAGTTTATAAGCTTCAGCGAAATCAACGTAGGCGACAAGCTCTATATCAAGCACAAGGGACATGTGGCAGAGACCTATCCCGTGCAGCTTATAGGCGAAAAGGAAATAAGGGTCATAACGGAAATCAGCGAAACGGCTTCAAGATGGTAATTAAAATAAATTAAAGGCGGGGCGGCTCATGCTGCCTCGCTTTTTGTCTTTACAGTGAAGGCTCAATAGGCTATTATGCTATTAATCAGTATACAGAGGTGAAGGCGTATTTTAGAAATCAAGGGTCAGGACTTTTATCTTGACGGCAAAAAGATAATGATTCGTTCCGGAGCAATCCATTATTTCAGGGTAATGCCCGAATACTGGGAGGACAGATTATTAAAGCTTAAGGCGGCAGGGCTTAACACTGTTGAGACCTATGTGCCGTGGAACCTTCACGAGCCGAAGCCGGGGGAGTTCTGCTTTGAGGGTATCCTCGACATAGTTAAGTTTGTAAAGACGGTGGACAGGCTGGGTCTTAATGTAATAGTCCGTCCCGGCCCCTATATCTGCGCCGAATGGGACTTCGGCGGCTTCCCCGCATGGCTTTTAAAGGACGAGAATATCCGCCTTCGCTGCTATGACAAAAAGTACCTCGATGCGGTCACAAAATACTATAAGGTTCTGCTCTCAAAGCTCGCTCCTCTGCAAAAGACAAAGGGCGGCCCCATAATAGCAATGCAGATAGAGAACGAATACGGCAGCTACGGCAACGACAAGCAGTATCTCTCATACCTTCGCTCATTGATGCGTGACTGCGGCATAGATGTGCTGCTCTTTACCTCCGACGGGGATAACAGGTACTACCTCTCCGGCGGCGGTTTAGAGGGCGAGCTTATGGTGACTAATTTCAGCGAAATGCCTAAGAATTCATTTGCAGACCTTAAGGAGCTTCAGCCGGACAAGCCATTGATGTGCGGCGAATACTGGTGCGGCTGGTTTGAGCACTGGGGCGGCAGGCATCCTAAAGGCGACGCAGGCAAGCTCAGTGACGCCATAAATCAGTTCTTTGACAAAAACGCCAGCTTCAACCTCTATATGTTCCACGGCGGCACAAACTTCGGCTTTACAGCAGGCGCCAACTACCATGAGAGATATTACCCCACTGTCACAAGCTATGACTATGACGCACCTTTAAACGAATACGGCGGCTATACGGACAAGTATTTCGCCATTAGAGAGACCATTATGAAAAGAACAGGGGAGAGCCTGCCTGAGCCTCCCGCCGAGCCCGTTTTGCAGCTTATAGGCAGGGTAAAGCTCACCGAAACGGCCTCACTCCTGAACAACATAAAAGCCCTCGGCAAAAAGCACACCTGTGCCTCACCCTATTATATGGAGCATTACGGCCAGAACCACGGCCTGATACTCTATCACACCGAGATAAACGGCAGTTACAACGACGATAAAATCATAATAGAGGGCATACACGACAACGCCTATGTCTGGCTTGACGGTGAGTTTAAGGGCAAGCACTGCCGCACCGAGAAAACAGGCAGAAACAGCTATGACGAGTGCCTTGTGGTAGAGTTCCCCGCCTTCACCGGCACATTGAAGCTCGACATTCTTGTGGAGGCCATGGGCAGAGTAAACTACGGCAATCACATCTATGACAGAAAGGGCATACACAATGCAAGACTCGGCAATCAGAACCTATTCGGCTGGGAGGTCTATATCCTGCCCCTTGATAACCTTTCAGCACTTAATTTCGCCGGCGACGCTCAGTATCCTCTTTTCCTCAAGGGCAGCTTTAAGACAGACAGCAAAGCCGACTGCTTTGTGGACTTAAAGGGCTTTACTAAGGGCATAGTATGGGTAAACGGCTTTAACCTGGGACGCTATTGGAAGATAGGCCCCCAGCGCACGCTCTATCTCCCCGGCGTACTGCTTAAAGACGAGAATGAAATCATCGTGCTGGAGCTTGAAAGCTGCAAAAGGAGCCTTGAAATAACTGACAAGCCCGTATACATAAAATAACTGAGATGCAAATTAGGGTATATGCCGAAAAGAGCCCGAACATAAGCTTTTAATAAGACTTTTGCTTGTGGAAATAATTACATTATGGTATAATAAAAAACTGTTGAATCGTGTGATTTGGCGGCTGTTGTTGAATTTATAATACAGGATGGTATTGCAATGAGGGTTACAAAAATAATAATTTCGGTACTTTTATGCGTGTTGGCGGTCCTCTCCTTCACCGTCGTGGCCTTTGCCGAAGAGGAGGAAACCACCAGCTATTTTGACTATTACGGAGCCATCATCGACAGGGACAATGGGAACATGGGTGATGCCTTTGATGTTGCCAAAGAATATATGAATCCCAAGGGCACCCTGCTTGTTGTGTCCAACAAGGGCGACTGGGCAAACTACCCGGAGAACTCCCTTGAGGGCATTCTCTCCGCCTTTGAGCTGGGAGCGGACATCGTAAAGATTAATGTAAAAAGAACCGCCGACGGCCAGTTCGTCTTAATGCACGACGAGTCCACGACCAGAACCTGCTACGGCGGCGACGATAAGCTCATCAGCGAGCTGACGCTCTCTCAGGTAAAGGAATACCGCCTTTTAAGCGGCGTGGGCGAAGAGATGGCAAAGCAGACCGCTTACACCGTTCCCTCCTTATACGAAGTCCTCGCCTCGGTCAAGGGCAAGGGTATGCTCCTCATTGATTTCAAATGGGAGTGGAAAGACGAGCTTTACTCCCTTGTCAATAACAGGAATATGCTCGGCGACGTTATTTTCTATACAGAGGCCAAGGCTAAGGAAATCGGCGAATGGACCTCCTCCCTTGACATCAAGCCCCACATAATGAGCGGCTATAAGAGCAATATCGTCTTTGCCATAGGCGCATATATAAAGGACTCATTCTCCTCCGGCGTGGAGGCTGTAAGGCTTGCCACAAAGAACCCCTACGGCGTGATTTTTGACAATTTCACCATGAAGAAGTTCGGGGAAAAGGGCAGAGCGGTCATCGACATGACGAATCCTAAGCTCTGCGGCGACAGAGAGGACACCGAAAAATGGTGGGACGACGTTGTTTCAAGGGGATACAGCATAATCATAACCGACTATCCCGAGGAGCTTGCGGAATATGCCGCAGAAACCGAGTATGCAAAGAGCCAGCTGAGGGAAACATATAAGAGATACAAAGAGGAGTGGACCCTCCCCGAATTCGGCTCATACACCTATATCGACTATAAGCGAAACTACCAGTGGGCTGTCCGTGACGCAGAAGCGGCACTGAACGGCAGACTCTGCTCAAAGTATGATTACCTGACCGCAAGCCATAATTTAAGGAGAGCGGCAGTAAACATCGAGATAAACTACACCGCCCTTCGTGACGGCAAGGCGGAGCTAACGATAAGCCTTCCGAGGATTATAGTCGCAATCCTCGCCGTAGCGGCCGTCGTCGGCACTCAGGTTTACTTCTACAAAAAGCGAAAAAGAGAAGCTTAATTAATTTAGTCAATAAGTGTCCGTTTCGGCACGGAAAGGACTTATGATGTGGAATAACAACGACATTTGCTCAGGCTGTAATAATCCTTTATTAAAAAATGAGGATATTGTGGTATGCCCCGTTTGCGGCACGCCTCAGCACAGGGAGTGCTGGAATAAGAACGGCGCCTGCGTAAACGAGCATCTGCACAGTGAGGGCTTTGTGTGGACTTCTGCCGGTATAAAGGAAGAAGAGCCCGAAGTACCCGCAGAGCAGAAGGCAGAGCCTGAATTGCCGCCTGTTTTTAATTTCGGCATTCCAAATACTCAGGCGAAAAAGAGCGAGAATTATGACCCCTACGGCGAAGAACCCCACAGACAGGACCCGATTCCGCAATTTATATATAACACCGCAATTCCCCCGGAGGCACTGATTGACGGCATTCCCGCCTCAGAGCTTGCTCAGGTGGTGCAATATAAGGTTCCCCGCTATATTTCCCGCTTTTTCAGAATCGACCAGACCAATATGAAGTTCGGCTGGAACTGGGGCGTCTGCTTAATTGCCCTTATAATGAGCATCTTTTACCCGCCGATATCCCTTTTCTACCCGGCACTCTGGTTTTTCTATCGCAAAATGCCCAAAATCGGCGTTTTGGTGCTTGCGGGTGCGCTTTTCTTCTCGATTGCGACTCTGGACGCCCGTGACGCAAGGATAATGAACGGAATGCTGGAAGTTTACAGGGAAGTTATCGATAACCCGACGGAGTTCAACCCCTCAGCCATGCAGGATAAGATAAACAAGGTCTTTGACGAGGCAGGCCCCGAGGAAAACGAAAGCCGTGAAAATTTCCTGAACATTCTTGCCCATCTGGCGGTGTTCGGACTCAGCGGCTTTGCTGACTATCTCTATTTAGGGGATATCAAAAAGCGGATATACAAGGCACGAAAGACTGCCGCCGACGGCGGTATGTATCGAAGGCTCCTGTATGAAAAGGGCGGCACCTCATTAGGCTTGGTTTTGCTTGCCGCAGTCGCTTATTTCATTTTGCAGGTAATAGCCACAAAGCTCACAATTTCAATTCTGGGATAGTTATTTTAAAGCCTGTGACTTAGGACACTGCTGTCAAAGCCACGGCAACGATATATTGAAAGGGAGATAGATATGAAGAAAATCACAAAGGCGATAATTCCGGCAGCAGGTCTTGGAACAAGAGTTCTTCCTGCTTCAAAGGCTGTTCCCAAGGAGATGCTCAACATCGTTGACAAGCCCGCAATCCAGTACCTTGTGGAAGAGGCAGCCGCAGCGGGAATAACCGATATTCTCATCATCACAAACAGGGGCAAGGAGGTCATAGAGAACCACTTTGACTATGCCTATGAGCTTGAAGCAAACCTGAAGGCAAACCCCTCCAAGAAGGAGATTTACGAGCAGGTTCACTCCATTGCAGACCTCGCTAACATATACTACATCCGCCAGAAGGAAACCAAGGGCTTAGGCCATGCCATCCTTCAGGCAGAGTCCTTTGTGGGCAACGAGCCCTTTGCGGTCCTCTACGGCGACGATGTTATAATCTCCGAGGAGCCGGTGGTCGGCCAGCTTATAAGAGCCTATGAAAAGTACGGCAAGTCCAGCGTAGGCGTAAACCTGTGCACCAGAGAGCAGATTAAGAAGTACTGCACCCTTGACGTAACGCCCCTTGACGGCAGAATCATGGACTGCCATAAGATTATAGAAAAGCCAGAGGAGCATGAAATCATGTCCCTTTATGCAATCCTCGGCAGAAACGTTCTCGAGCCTGAAATCTTCCAGCTTATTAAGGATACTCCTCCGAACCCGAAGTCAGGCGAGGTTTATCTTACAGACGCTCTCAGCTATCTTGCAGAGCACGGCAGACTCACCGCAGTTGACTTTGAGGGCAAGAGGTATGACATGGGAGACAAGCTCGGCATCATGCAGGCAAACTGCGAGGTAGCCCTCAAGCATCCCGAAATAGGCAGTGCCTTCAGAGAATATTTAAAGCAGCTTGCCGAGACACTTTAATTAATAACCGGATGTATAAAAACTAAGATGCTAAAGGAATGGATGTGGCAAAATGAAAATCAAATACTTCGGAACAGCGGCCGCAGAGGGCTTTCCGGGCATGTTCTGCAAATGCGAGGTCTGTGAGAGAGCAAGACAGGCGGGCGGCAGGAATTTCAGAACCCGCTCCCAGGCATTGATAGACGGAAAACTCCTTATTGATTTTCCGCCGGATACATATATGCATGTATTGTACGGCGGCCTTGACCTCGCCGCTGTAAACTCCTGCATCATAACCCACGGACACAGCGACCACCTTTATGCAAGCGACCTTGAGATGCGCAAGCACGGCTTTGCCTATAATTCAGAGGGCAAAGAGCTGCCGGTGTTCAATCTGTACGCAACAAAGGGAACAGCCGATGTCATAAGGGAATTTTCCGACTTTGAACACCTTGTGGATATCGAGACAATAGCCCTCCATGAGATTAAGGCCTTCAACAAGTTCACCGCAGAGGGCTATGAGATAACCCCCTTTGTAGCAAAGCACAGCAAGGAATTAGACCCTGTGATTTACGATATCAGCGACGGCGAAAAGAGACTTCTCTATGCAAACGATACGGCCTATTTTCTGGATGAAACCTGGGAGTATCTCGAAGAAAACAAGCCCTTCTTCAACTTTGTATCCCTCGACTGCACTGGCATGCTGATAGACTATCCTGCCAGCCACATGGGCATCGA
>JAAYOZ010000112.1 GCA_012520115.1 Clostridiales bacterium
TCAGGTTCCTTACTGCGATAGATAATGTCTGCTTTCGGGTGAGAGTCAAGACCTGCGGCATAACGCAGAATCTGGCGGGCATCCATGGCCGTGATTTTGCCGTCTTTGTCAATATCGCCTGCCTTAAATGCATCAGACGAAGAAGAAAACGTCTTAATCTTTGCAGCATGGCGCAATGCCAGACGGGCATCGTCAGCTAAAACCTTGCCGTCATTATTCATGTCGCCGGTTCCGGGTTTACCCTTCATATCAGGCTTCAGATTAACGGCTGAAGCAAGAGGTGCATATACTGCAAGCATTGCAACAACGAGTAGTATTGCAACAACAGATTTGAACTTCTTCATAATAACTACCTCTAATATGTAAATTTATAAACTTCAAGACAGCCTTGAAAAATCTCTGAAAACACTAAAATTAAGACTACTTGTTCAGGCAATTTAATAATAACATACAATTATTTGTTTGTAAAGGATACAAATGCAAGGTATTCTATTACATATACAGTCTGCTTCGACAATAAGACTAAGATTTTCGGGGAATTGTTGCCCTTTGGTTTTGCATACTTTACTCTGAAATATAACTTGCGGGGCCGTTATTCTCCGTTCGGCAGTACTTTTTCTTAAAAAGATTGATTTGTTACAAAAAAAGCCTTATATTATAGTTAAGTCTTACCAAAAATATGACTGTTGAATTGTATTAAGGAGAGAAAACTATGGATGATATATTCGATACAATGCGCACAAGGGTTTCAAGGAGAAGCTACACCCCCACGCCGATTCCGGCAGAGGCTGAAGCGAAGCTGCTTGATACTATCCAGTATCTTAATAATAAATCAAATCTGCACATTCAGTTTGTAAAAAACGGCGAGGCGGCCTTTAAGGGCTTTAAGAAAAGCTACGGTATGTTCACGGGCGTGCAATACTACTTTGCAATGGTCGGCAACAAAAGTGACCCGCTGATGTATGAAAAGGTCGGCTATTACGGTGAGTATCTTGTGCTTGTGGCTACTGAGCTGGGTCTTGGCACCTGCTGGGTGGGCGCCTCCTTTGACAAAGAGGCCTGCAAATGTGATATTTTCGCCAACGAGGAGATTGCCTGCGTCATTACCGTTGGATATACACCGAATTCGCTTTCAAGCAGGGAAAAGCTTATTGCCTCTATGGTCAAGGATAAGGGCAAGCCCGTCGAAGATCTGTGTGATTATGACAAGCAGCCGCCGGAATGGTTCTGGAAGGGTATGGAGGCAGTCAGACTCGCGCCCTCCGCAAGAAACAGGCAGCCCGTTAAAATAAAGTACTACAACGATGTTGTATATGCCACCACCGGTGAGTTCAACTACAATAAAATCGATATGGGCATTGCAAAACTCCATTTCGCATTGGGTGCCGGCGGAAGCTTTGAGCTCGGCGAAAACGGCAGGTTTATTAAGGACGCAGAAGCTATATAAAGCCGCAAAAGAAAATTAAGAGCCGCATAAAGCGGCTCTTTTTATATGCTGTCGTCGGATTCTGCGATTTCCTTTAAGGCTTCAAGCTCCTCTTTTTCAATCTTAATCCTCGGATTCTTGATAAGCTTTACGTCATTGCAGTGATAGGTCTGTGGAGCGGCTTCACGCTTACTGTCGAGTATCACCTTTAACACGCCCGTCAGCAGGTTGCTCTCTACGACCTCTCCCCTGCCGTCGGCGGTTTCGACTATGGCGCCGACCTTCGGTGTATGCCTTGCAAGGTGCTCATAGGCGTCTTGCTCGTATTTAAGGCAACACATAAGTCTGCCGCAGGAGCCGCTGATTTTTACGGGGTTCAGTGAGAGTCCCTGCTCCTTGGCCATTTTAATGGACACGGGCTGGAAGTCGCTCAAAAACTGGTTGCAGCAGAAGGGTCTGCCGCAAATGCCTATGCCGCCGAGCATCTTCGCCTCGTCCCTGACGCCGATTTGCCTGAGCTCAATTCTTGTTCTGAACACGCTTGCCAAGTCCTTGACAAGCTCCCTGAAGTCGACCCTTGTGGGGGCCGTGTAGAAGAACAGAATCTTGCTTGAATCAAAGGTGTATTCCACATCGATGAGCTTCATTTCAAGACCGTGCATCCGGATTCTCTCCTCGCAGATCTGAAAGGCTCGTTTTTCTTTTTCGGTATTTTCTTCGACGATTTTAAGGTCCTCGGGGGTGGCCTGCCTGATTATGCTCTTTAAGGGCTTGACGATTTCCTCGTCGTCAATGTCCCTGTTTTCCATAGCAATCTCGCCGCATTCGATGCCCCTTGCGGTTTCTACTATTACATAATCGCCCTTCTTTAACCGGGCGCCGTTAGGGTCAAAGTAATATATCTTGCCAACGACCTTAAATCGTACCCCTACAACTTCTGCCATATATCTCTCCTTAACAGGTAAATCAAATTTATATACTTATCGAAAGCTCGTTTTCATCCGTTGAAAGCCGTGAACAAAATTGAGTCACGAGCAGTGTTTCGTTTGCATTAAGCTCCGCCATTTCCGCAATCTCTGAAAGGGTGCCTGTCCACTTGAAAAGCAGTGCCGGGCTGACAGACCTGTATAGCTTTACTGCCAGAGCTTCATTTTCGGTGGACGGATAGTCCTGCCGCTTGCTGAAGCCGCTTTTTCGAAGCTTGAGCATTTCAAGGAAGATGTCGCCCAGTTCATCGCAGACGTTTTTAAGAAGCCGCCTGTCCTTTTTTATAGGCGCTGAAGCTATGACAAGGTCATATTCGTCGCCTGTGCAAAGAGCCTTTGCTATTTCGCAGGCTATTGTCTGCGCCTTAGTCTGCTTGTCCTGTGTCGCTTCTTCACCTAAGTCGAATATGCGAACCCTTGAGCGGATGGTTTCAAGAAGTCCCTCGGAGGAGGCTGCGGAAAGTATGAATCTTGCAAAGCGTGGAGGCTCCTCGAGTATTTTAAGCATGGCGTTCTGGGCTTCCTCGGTCATGTTCTGGGCTTCGAGAATAATAAAAATCCTTTCCGCCGCTTCGTTCGGGATGACATACGCCTGCTGACGGATAAGAGAAACGCTCTCTTTTTTTATGCTCCGTGCCTTGTCCTCGCCGGAAATCTCGCTTATGTCCGGGTGTACTGACTTCTTTGACTTTATGCAGTTGCTGCACCTGCCGCATGGCCTGTCAGCAGCAGCGGTGCACAACAGCGCCGAAGCGGTGAGCCTTGCAACCTGTGCTCTGAGCTTTTCCGTTGCTCCCGTGATAAGCACAGCATGGGAAAGCCGACCGCTGTCAACCTCAAAGGATAAGTCTCTTAATTTAACTTCCGGAAGCTTTATACTCTTAGTGTTCATGCTCAGATTTTAATAAACTGCTCAACATCGAGCACGAAAACAGTGGCTCCGCCGACAGTTACCTCTACCGGAAGCATCGAGAACATTGCGTCTGAATAGCTTGAGGGCATTGAAACAGTTGCCAACTGGCGTGTGATGCAATACTCCTTAAATAAATCCAAAAGCTCGTCGAGCCTTTCGGCCTCGGTGCCTATCATAAAGGTGGTATTGCCGACACGCAAAAAGCCACCGCTCGAGGAGAGCTTTGTTACACTGAAATTTGCCTTCGTCAATGCAGATAGAACAGTATGGCTGTCATCATTGCTTACTATGGCAATTACAAGCTTCATAATAATCCTCCTCATCCGGGGTTTTGCGGTATGTCCGCATATTAATTATACTTCACTTGGCTTCACTTTACAACTTTTATATGAAAAATACTTGCATTATAAAGATTTTCCGCTGTTTTCCCGTCTATTATCTCGCCGGGTACGGTAAGGGCAAAGCCGGGGGGACATATAAATTCCGCCGCTGCGGCAATGCGCCCGATGCTGCTTTCCACGGGCAGGTATTCAAATTCTGACATTACGGCCTGCCTTATTGTCATGACCTTCTTAGGTGTGTTGAAATAGGGCTGTGAGCGTTTTGAGCTTTCATTTGTGCTTGCGATAAGGGGAAGCTGCTTTATTGCTTCGCTGAGCTTTATTATATCGGCTTCCGTGTTAAGGGGCGATGGGATGAATACGACAGCGCCGTTATTTATGAACTCAGGCTCGATGCTTCTCGAATGGAAGAACTCATAGAGCTTGTCATTGCTTACTTTCAGGCAGGATGCGTCAAAGGCAATGCGGTAGGGGTCGACTAAGCCGCCCGGCACGGTGAGGGGTGTGTTTTTCAAGGCGCTTCTGACACATTCGAGCTGCTTATTAAGTCTTGCGAACTCCTCCCTGCCCTTTTCTTCGAGCCAGGCTCTGCATAAATCAAGTGACAGAAGCACCGGGAATGAGGGGCTTGTGGAGGCAAAGAGCTTCATTGCGTCGACTGCGCCCTCTTTAAACTTTGCGTCAGCTATCTGAAGATACGCTCCAGCCGTCAGCACGGGTAGGGTCTTGTGGGCAGAGTCCGCCGACATTGCAGCACCGTTTTTTATGGGGTGCAAATCCTCACTGCCGTACAAAAGATGTGTGCCGTGGGCATTGTCCACAATGACGGGTATGCCGTCTTTATCTGCTATTTCGGAAATCGCACGGACATCGGACATTATGCCGAAATAATCAGGCGAAGTCAAATAAACTGCTTTAATATCGTTGTTATTGCTGAGTGCCTGCCGTACAGCGTCGGGGTTGATTCTGCCCGTATCGTCGGGATTTATGAAAATCGGGTCAATATCGAGCAGGGCAAAGGCGTTCACGGCTGAGGGGTGCAGGTTTCTGCCTGCGATAATCCTGCCGCCTGCGGGACAGACGAGCCTGAGCATTGTCTGAATCGCAAGGGTGCAGCCCCCTGCGCTGAAAAGAGTTGCGGCGGTACCGAAGGCTTTTGCGGCCAGCTCCTGAGCATCAAACACAGGGCCGTGTGAGGCAAAAAGCCCGACCGTATCGGGGATTTCGGTTGCATCATATTTCAGATAGTCATTAAAAACGGAAAGAACAGAGCCTTCCGCTCCCTTGTGCGACGGGGTATGAAAGCTGACTCTGTTCTTTTTTATGTGATTTTCCAGGGCTTCTAAAATCGGTGAATACATATTATCACTCTTAAAGCTTAGACAATGCTATAATGACCGGCATTGTCAGTATTGACAGGAAGGTGACGAAGCTTACGACCTTTGAGGCGGTTCTTGTGTTCTTGTCATACTTTGCGGCGAACATTACGGTGTTTGAGGCGGAGGGGGCGGAGGCTGATATCAACACCGCAGTTAATAGCGCACCGCTGACGCCCGCTAATTTAAACACCGCAAACATTGTTAATGGCACTAATACAAGCTTTAAGGCGAGGACGCCGAAGAGTCTGCCGTCCTTGAATACGGTTTTGAAGTCCGCCTTTGAGATATATGTGCCGAGGATTACCATAGCAAGGGGTGTATTCATGCTCGCCATGTATGTAATGGGCTTTGCGACTATCAGCGGCAGCCTGACGGAGAACAGGAACAAGGGCAGGCCGACCATGACGGACAGGACGCCGGGGTTTAATATGAGGGATTTTATATTGAATTTCTTTTCCTCGCTGTCGCTCTCCATAAGCCACACGCCGTGGGTGAAGGAGAAGATATTGAAGGTTATGACGCCCGCCGAGCAGTAGAACACGCCCTCTGGGCCGATGACCGCTTCCGCTAAGGGCAGAGCCATATAGCCCATGTTCGCATAGATTGAAGCGTATTTGTAGACTGCATTGTCGGGGTGCTTGCCCTTTCTGAAGAAGGGGGCGGAGATAAGTATTGCGCCCACATGGGTCGCCACGCCGCAGAGGAAGGCTATTCCGTATGACTTAGCCTTTTCAACACTGAACTGCGTTGACAAAAAGGCATTTACTATTACCGCAGGGGTTATGAAATAGAACAGGAAGTTGGTGGTTGCCTTTGCGGTCTTTTCGGCATAGACCCCGAGCCTTTCCGCAATAAAGCCTAAAAACACAATTATGTATAGGATGATGACCTGTGTTCCGGCCGTCAGCATGTTGTCAATAAACAAGAATCCACACCTCTGTATTAAGATAAAATATAAGCGGCAGCACATGTTATGCCGCCGCA
>JAAYOZ010000113.1 GCA_012520115.1 Clostridiales bacterium
ACTTCAAAAAAACCTATACCACCGCAACGGGCAGACGAGAAACCTCAGAAAAACCCATACCTCTGCAGCGGACAGACGGGAAAACCTCATAAAACCCATACCGCCGCAGTGGCAGACGGGAAAACCTCATAAACCCTCACACCACCGTGCGGGCAGACTGAAAGCCTCAGACAACCCCCTCAATTGATTGCAAATCATTCAGCAAAACTTAATCAAAACAAAAAGCGGCATGAAAATGCCCTTTTATAATCAGCACTACCTAACGAACGTTATAATAATATAATAAGGAGAGATTTTTATGAAAACCGAAGAAAGACTGCTAATGCTGCAAAACACATATGCAGCCTCCGTCGCAGAAACCGTAAACACATACGAGAAACTGAAGGCACTGGACGCAGTAGTCAGGCAGAGAAAAGAAAGGCAGTCTGCCACAGCGGGCTATATGAACCGCCAGCTCAACATTCAAAGCGTTGAAGATGTGTTCGTAAAGCTGTCCGAAATCTTTGGCTGTGCCGACTGGTCGGTGCAGAAAACAGATGTCGGCTACATCGCCGTTGCGACCTCCTGCAAGCTCTGTGCGCTGTCAAAAAAGATGGGCGGGGCAGACCCCTGCCGTGGCTGGTGCCTTGAGCCTATGTTTGCAATGATCAGCGCCGCAGGCTCAATCGCAAGCGAAAGCATTACGGTAGAAAGTACATTAATGAACGGCGACTGC
Organism: Clostridiales bacterium; assembly: GCA_012520115.1. Lineage (GTDB taxonomy): Bacteria > Bacillota > Clostridia > Oscillospirales > Acutalibacteraceae > DTU053. Next base: position 716 of record JAAYOZ010000113.1, read on the forward strand.
TGCAAGGTACTGATAAAAACGAGTACCCAGTAGCGCACTTTTGTGAAGGAGGGGTGAATTAATATGGAAAACATACGAGAGCACCGAAAAAGGACATTCTTATACGCAGGTGTGATTTTGCTTGTGTTTGTATTTCAGCAGGCCTCACTCAGAGCAGGGAGCTTAATTTCGGATATGTTTTCATACGGGAGAATTGACCCCGACAACGCCTTTGCGGGGTTGTTCGTTCACCACACCGTCATTCTGATTATTGCCCTCGTACTTATTCTGATACTCGGCAGACTGTTAAAGGCAGACTTCTGTCTCGGATTCGGCGACAGTAAAAAGGGAGTACGTTATGTTGCCATATATACTGCCGTTCTGGCGGTGATATCGCTGGCCGTACATGTGTTTATGCTCAAAACCGACTCGTTGCCTGTTTACAGCTATCCGCTGAACAAGCGAAACGTGCTCGGCACACTCAGCTTTCAGCTGCTTCTGACCGGACCCGCCGAGGAGCTGTTGTTCCGTGCGCTGCCGGTCACGGTTTTCGCTTATGTGGCGGGTGACAGCGCAAAAGCCAAAAGGGACATAACGCCCGAAAACATCATCGCAGCACTCCTGTTCTCACTTGCACATATCAAATGGACGGTATCGCCCTTCAGCATCAACCCTGATTATTACCAGTTAGTCTATGCCTTTGCTCAGGGCCTAATTTCCGGCAAGGCATATCAGGACTGCCGAAGCATTGTGTATCCTATGTGCATGCACAGCCTAAGCAATGTGCTCATGGTCGGCACCGGATATCTGTTCCTCTCTTTGTAATGAGCATCACACCCCGTCGTCGCCTTGACGGGGTACTTTTCTGTCCTTGCCTTTCGTCAAAAATGCATTTTATTCGCTAAAAGCTGTCTTTTATGCTACAATAAGATAATACTAAGTTGGCGATTAAGTCCGTTTCGCCGTAACGGTCTGCAATGGAGGCAGGAATGAAAAGAATTGTATTTACTGATGTGGACGGCACATTATTAAATTCCGAATATAAAATAACCCCGCTTACCCTGAATGCAATCAGGACATTACAGGCAAAGGACATCCCCTTTGTAATAATTTCGGGGCGTGGCCCGACGGGCATCTATCCGATTCTGAAGGAGTACGGCTTCAACTGCCCCATTGTTTCATACAGCGGTGCGCTGATTCTGGACGAGGACAGAAAGGTGCTTTTCAGCAAGGGCCTGCCGAAACCAAAGGCCAAGAAAATAATAGAGTTTGTCGAGCGCAATAACTTCGATATGGTCTGGTGCGTTTATTCACATGAGGAGTGGCTCGTCAAGGACAAGTCCGACGAGAGGATTAAAAGAGAAGAAAAAATAGTAAAGCTTGAAGCCGACGAAGGCACCGTCGACACCGCAAAGGGCGAAGAAATCAATAAAATACTCTGTATCTGCAATCCCGAGAAAACCGTAGAAATAGAGGAAAGTCTAAAAAAAGCCTTCCCGGACTGCTGCATAGTTAAATCCGCCGAAAATCTGGTGGAGGTCATGGAGAGCGGCATTACAAAGGCCACCGCAATTCAGACACTTTGCTCTATGTGGGGCATTGACATTAAGAATGCGATTGCCTTCGGTGACAACTATAACGATGTGGAGATGTTGGAGTCCGTCGGGCACGGCTATCTGATGAGCAACGCCCCCGACGAGCTGAAAGAGAGAATCAAAAAGCACACCCGTGACAACAATAACGACGGAATCTATTACGCCCTTCTTGAAATGAACCTGATTTAACCATACAATAAGGCACTCTGAAAGTGTACAGAGTACCTTATTTATAAAGAAAGGTCAGCCTATCGCATTTAAAGATTTTAACTCTTTAAAGCAATAAAAGCCGAACACAGGGATTTTTCGGTTTTGCATCTTGTGCGAAATGCTCCTTAAAAGTGGCTTAACAGTACGGTCACGGTTTGTTAAAATATGGTTTAGAGTTAAGAAATAATTGACTATTAGCGTCATTTTGTACATTAATTTACTTTTGTTGTTTATGTTTGCTTAAATTGTATTAACAATTTCATAAAAATTGTATAAAATTGCTTGTATTGTTTGAAATTGAATGTTATAATTTAATCGCTTTACTGCAAGTATAGCGAAAATTTAAGGAGCGATTATTATGAAAAACAAAAAGCGTATTTCAATTCTTTTGGCTATTGTAATTGTTCTGTCCATGCTTTCAATCATGGGCGCAGCATGCTCAAAGCCCACAGTTGAAGACATCAACGAAGTTACAACCGCCAATGTCTTTGATGCAATCAAGGACGCTTACAAAGACGTTACCGGCAAAGAGATGCCCAAAGAAGTCGCTGACAGACTCAACGACGACCTTTACAGCAAGATAGCTGAAGGCACTGGTTACATGGATTATGCCCCCTATGCAAGCAAACTCATAAAGGATTACACTGGAGTAGAAATTCCTCCGGAGACATTAGCAATCGCTATTAAGGCTGTTGTTCTTGTCGCTGGCGCTATGTAATTCATTTACTATCTGGCAGTAAAGCAACCGGATAAATCCCGTTCATGATGGGCGGATAAATCCAGTTATCTTTGGGGAGATAACCGTTCAAGTGCTTTGCGCTTGCGGTTATCTTCTTTTCCTATCAGAGCAGAGGAGGTAAAATTATGTACCCCTATGTTGAGGTATTCGGTCTGATTATTCCCTCATATATGATAATGGCGCTTGTGGGTCTGATTTTTGCATTAGCTCTTGCGCTGCTTCGCCGAAAAAGCGGTCGACTCAATTTTGAGGCCGAAGATGTCATACTTATGATTCTGGTGGCTGCAATCGGAGCCATGGCCGGCTCAAAAATATTTCAGCTTATCGGAGTCATAGCCCGTGACGGCAGTGAGCCGAGCTTCTGGACATTGGCGCACTGGAAAACCCTTATTCCCACGGCGGGCGTGTTTTACGGAGGCTTAATCGGCGGCTTTTTCGCCGTACTTCTTTATATCAATAAAAACAAGCTGGAGTTCTGGAAGGTTGCTGACCTTATGGTGCCGAGCATTCTGCTATTTTGCACCTTCGGCAGAATCGGCTGTTTTCTGGCGGGCTGCTGCTACGGCAAGGAGGCCCATTGGGGAATCGTGCCCCTGCACGGCACTGAGCCGTTGATTCCGGTGCAGCTTTTTGAGGCAGGCTTTACTTTTGTCACCCTGATTGTGCTGCTGATTCTTCGCCCGGAGCGCAAAAGACCGGGAATCCTGCTGCCCGTATACGTCCTGACCTATGCCGTCGGACGCTTCATCCTCGAATTCTTCCGTGGCGATATGCAGCGCGGCGTATATCTGCTCTCAACCTCACAGTGGCTTTCACTTCTGTTAATCCCCGTCGGCATTTACCTGCTTATAAGAAGAAACAAAACCCAAATCTCACCCCCCGCTCCTAAAAACGAATAAAACCAAAACCTGCACCGCTAAAAACAGCGGTGTTTTTTTATACTGCATTATATGATTGTGTTCACATTATCGCATGAATTGTGCTATCATTTGCATATAGGCTGAAGCAATCTGAAAAAGCATAGAGGTACATGGAATGAGTGAGCAGAATATCTTTGACAATCAGGAGTTTTTTGACTATTACAGAGCATTAAGAAACAACCCCATGTCGGCAAACAATGTGGTCGAAAAGCCGGCGCTGTTCAGCCTTGCCCCCGATTTAAAGGGCAAGACTGTGCTGGATTTGGGCTGCGGATACGGAGAGCATTGTGTCGGCTTTCTGAATCTCGGAGCTGCAAAGGTCGTCGGAATTGATATCTCCGAAAAAATGCTCGAAGTCGCAAAAAACGAAAACTCAGCCCCCGGCATAGAATACCTGAACATCAGCATGACGGATATCAGCGAAATCACTGAGAAATTCGATGTGGTGTTCAGCTCCCTTGCGGTGCATTATATAGAGGATTTTGATAAGCTTGTAAAGGATGTCTGCAATATTCTGAACGACGGCGGATACTTCGTATTTTCTCAGGAGCACTCGCTGACAACCGCTTTGACGACAGAGGATTACTGGACAAAAGACGCAGATGACGAAATCCTGCACTACAATTTAACTACCTACACGCAAGAGGGCGAAAGAAAAGTCAGCTGGTTTGTTAACGGAATAGTAAAATATCACCGCACATTTTCGACAATAATCAACACACTAACAGGCGCCGGCTTTAAATTAGAGCAAATGCTCGAGCCTGTGCCGAGCGAAGATATAATGAATCAAATCCCCAATTATAAACGGTACATTCACAAGCCCGACTTTTTATTTGTTAAGGTAAGAAAATAGAATCGCCAATGCGAAAATTCAAGCAGACCCTCAGGGTCTGCTATTTTTTTAAAATTTTTTGTAAAGTTTACTTGACATTTTAGAAAAGCGGTAATATTATATGAATGTAAAGTTTACTTGACATTTGAAAAGGGGTGATCATTTGAAAAACAGACTTGAAGAATTGCGGAAGCTGAACGGCGTAACCCAGGAGGAGCTGGCCGACAAGCTGGAGGTTTCACGGCAGACTATCGGCTCACTCGAAAACGGAAAGTACAATCCATCCATAACCTTAGCGTTCAAGATAGCCCGCTTTTTCGGCCTTAGCATTGAAGAGATTTTTATTTATGAGGAGGAACAATGATGAAAAAGAGCCTTAAGCCCTATGTCTTTTACCTTGGTATATTTATATTTGCAGTCGGAATCCTGTTAAAATTCATATTCCCCGCTTCCGACGGAGCATTGGAGCAGCTGCCCTTTGTGCTGACAGGTTTCGGTGCCGGCATTATAGGTGTCGGGGTAGCCGCAATGATAATGAAAAAGAGGACTGAGAAGGACCCGCAGAAGGCAAAGCAGTACGAGATAAACGAAAAGGACGAGCGCAATATCCTAATCCGTGAAAAGGCCTGCTATGCCGCATGGTATGTAACATTGTTTGTGCTTGCAGCCGTCACCATGGCCTTATTCGTAATGGGCTATAATGTTGCCTTCTGTATGGTACTTGGCGCATTTTTCATTCACATCATCAGCATGTTTGTATTCATCATATATTACAGCAAGAAGATGTAATTAAACAGCCAAAAAACAAGGGAACTAAGACTATTAAGAGTCTTGGTTCCCTTATTAATTTTGTGAAAACCGTATCACATTCTGCCCATTGTTCTTAAGAAAAAAAATCAATTCAGAGAGTGTATATGGATAAGGATTTACTCGAAGCAGGGAAAAGTCAGTAAACCCTTTCTGCATATCTTCTTGTATTTCAGGCAGCTTTACTCTGTCTTTGTACTATCCGCTTTTGATATGTTCTTCTTATAGTAATAGCCCAGGCCCGCAAGGCAGATTATTACGCCCGCAATCGCCGGCTTTAAAATGGCCATTCCCGCTTCGCCGCCGAAAACAACGCTCCATATGAGCTTCAGAACTGCAGCTCATACAATAACACCCGCAACCAACTTCCAGTTTCTCTTCCATGCGGCTGTCAGAAGCAAAATGAAGAATACGGGCACGGCAAGGCTTATCAGTATTTTGGGAGCGGTCCATGTGCCCTTCAGGTAGTCCATTTCATATGCTAAGAACTCCAGAATCTTCGGATTGCTCGTGGGGTGGTCGGAGAACCAGAACATGCTTGTAAACAGGGCAAAGATAGAGGCAAATATTCCGGTATAGCTCTTTTTGAATGCGAATATCACCATAGGTATGATAAACAAGGGTCTGATGTACCAACTCAGTATGTTGCGGTGTCTTGCAAACGCCCAGTTGAAGAACGCATCGTTGGTCATAAAAATGACAATGAGTATAACTGTGGCTGCCGCAAACAGCATGCCCACAATAAAGTCCGTCCTCTTTTTCATAATTACTCCTCCTAAGCTAATCTCTTTTGCGGATTCCGTTATAAACTATGCTTATCAGTGAATCCACAAGGCTGTTTATATCCTCTGCGCTGCTCTCAGAACCCATATTCCCCAATTTGCTGACAGCATCGCTTACTGACTGCAGCAGTATGCTTAATGCAAGCTCGTCAACGCCGTTGTCTATTTCTCCCTTTGCCTTAGCGTTTTGAATCATAGTTATTAGCAGCGACTGAGCCTGCATGTCGCCCTCTTTGATAACCGCCGCCTTCGCCGCCTCATCATTTTCTATAAGGAATTGCTCGCCCAATGCGGCATAAAGGGGCTGCGCTTTCGCAAACTCTGCGCCCTTTACAAAAAGCAATTTAAACTGCTCCGACAGGCTGAGGTTGTTAAATTCATCGACAGCGTCAGAGAAAAAACGCACCTTTGCCTGTATTGCCGATTTCATAATATAAACATACAAATCCAGCTTGTTGTCAAAATACTGATAAAAGCTGCCCTTCGCTATACCTGCCTTCCTGCAGATCTGATTGATGCTCGCCGCATTATAGCGCTCAGCGGAAAACACCTGTGTTGCGGCAGAGATTATAAGCTCTCTTTTTTCGCTCGGCAGATTAAAAAAGGTTGCCTTCGGCATAAGCGCCTCCATAATGTGACCGCATGGTCATATTCTTATCTCTATTATATGACCACCCGGTCACATTTCAATAATTCTTCAGTCAAAAATCAATGGTACTTTTTAACTGTTCATGATATACTTCATTTGAAGACCCAATAAATGGAGGAGCAGTATGATTACGGTAGAAGAAATTGCGGCAATATCCAAAGGCGATGTTCAGGATGCGGCAAAGAAGTTAAACAGCGACGATATACATATGCTTGTGGACATGCTTTCCTTAAAGGATGACAACATCCGCTACTGGGCATTTTTACTGCTTCAGAACAGGTCAATGCTAAATAGCGATGTCTACCCATTCTGGGACACGTTTCAGGGCAAGCTTAAAAGCGACAATTCATATCAGAGAAGCATAGGGCTTATGCTTATAGCCGAAAATGTCAGGTGGGACACTCAGCACAAAACGGAAGCCATAATATACGATTACCTGTCCCTTCTCAATGACGAAAAGCCCATCACCGTGCGCCAGTGCATTCAGTCGCTCGGCAAAGTAGCGCAGTCCAAGCCCGCCCTGAATGCAAAAATTGCCGACCGCCTTATCTCATTCGACCTTATGGCAGTAAAAGAGACCATGCGCAAGTCCATTTTGCTCGACATAATAAACGTACTGCTCAAAATAAGAAAGTCTTATAATAGCGACGAGGTAGAGAGCTTTATTTCCGACGCCCTGTCGGGAGAAATCCTTGACAAGAAATCAAAAAAGCTTATAGAAAAAGAGCTTTTGGGCGGAATGTAGAGAATTTCACCCCTTCATTAAGAATCCGATTCTTTATTTGATAATATCCCCGCCGTGTGCTATTCTGTTTTAAGAAACTCAGAAAGGAAGTAGCAAGATGTCTGAAAGCAGAAAAATAAATGTAACCGTCTGGCACGAATACGTTCACGAAAAGAGAAACGAAAAGGTCAGGGAGATATACCCCAAAGGCATCCACGGGGCGATTGCTGACTTTTTATCTCAGAACCCCGATATGAATGTCCGCACCGCAACGCTGGAGGAGCGTCAGCACGGCCTTACACAAAGCGTGCTTGACTCCACCGACGTGCTTATCTGGTGGGGACATACCGCACATGAAAAGGTCAAAGACGATGTCGTTCAGCGTGTATATGATAGGGTTCTGGACGGAATGGGTCTTATCGCACTGCACTCCGCCCACTACTCAAAGATATTCAAAAAGCTCATGGGTACGACCTGCAGCCTTAAATGGCGTGAAGTCGCCGAAAAGGAAAGGATATGGGTCGTAGAGCCAGGCCACCCAATCGCCGAGGGACTTAATGAGTATTTTGAAGTCCCGAACACAGAGATGTACGGCGAGCGCTTTGACATCCCCGCCCCCGACCAGCTCGTATTCATAAGCTGGTTTGAAGGCGGAGAGGTGTTCAGAAGCGGCTGCTGCTATAACAGGGGCAAGGGCAAGGTCTTCTATTTCAGACCCGGCCACGAGACCTTCCCGATTTACTACCAGAGCGAGGTTCAGAAGGTCATCACAAACGCTGTCAGATGGGCAGCTCCCACTGTAAACAGCCCGGCGATAAAGTTCGGCCATGTTCAGCCTCTTGAAGTAATTCCCGAAAAGCAGGTCTGATTAACGAGGTGAGGGAATGGCTAAGAAATATCCGCCTATCAGCTCAAAGTACCCGCACTTTCTGCACGGAGCGGACTACAATCCCGACCAGTGGAAGGATACGCCCGGCATTCTCGGTGAGGATATGCGCCTTATGAAGCTCGCCCATGTCAACGCCATGTCCGTAGGCATTTTCTCATGGGCGGCCTTAGAGCCGGAGGAGGGGCGCTTTGAGTTCGGCTGGCTTGACGAAGCCATGGACGCTCTGTATGAAAACGGCATATACGCCATACTTGCAACCCCCAGTGCCGCAAGACCCGCATGGCTGTCTCAGAAATACCCCGAAGTGCAGCAGGTGAGACCCGACAGGGTAAGAGCCCTTTTCGGCGAGCGGCAGAACCACTGCTACACCTCGCCGATTTTCAGGGAAAAGGTCAGGACAGTAAACCGAAAGCTGGCCGAGCGCTACAAAGACCACCCCGCATTGATAGCCTGGCATGTGTCGAACGAGTATATGGGCTACTGCAACTGCGAGCTTTGCGAAGCGGCCTTCAGGGACTGGCTTAAAATAAAGTACGAAAACGACCTCGACCGCCTTAACAAAGCATGGTGGACCTCCTTCTGGGGTCACACCTACTCCTCTTGGGAGCAGATTGAGGCCCCCGCACCCCACGGCTCAAAGACGCTTCACGCCCTGAACCTCGACTGGAAACGCTTCTGCACCCACAATATAACTGAGTTTTATAAAAACGAGATAGCCCCCTTAAAGGAGATAACGCCGGACATCCCCGTCACCACGAATTTAATGGGCACATATCCGGATATAAACTATCATCAGCTTGCCCCTTATCTTGATGTGATATCTTGGGACAATTATCCCCGCTGGCACTCGGACAGCCCCGACCGGGAAATAGCCTTTAACACCGCCTTCAAGCACGACATAAACAGGTGCCTTAAAGACGGGCAGCCCTTTATGCTAATGGAAAGCACCCCGAGCAACACCCACGGCATGGCAAAGCTGAAGCGTCCCGGCATGCACCTGCTTTCCTCGATTCAGGCCGTAGCCCACGGAGCGGACACTGTGCAGTATTTCCAGTGGCGAAAGAACAGGGGCGGCGTTGAAAAGTTCCACGGTGCCGTCGTCGGTCACAGCGGTCACGAGAACACAAGGGTCTTCAAGGATGTTACAGAGGTAGGCAAAACCCTCGAAAAGCTCGACAGCGTACTCGGCACCACAGTAAGCCCCGATGTTGCAATCATCTACGACTGGGAGAACCGCTGGGCTTTGAACGATATAGTTGCAATCGGCGGTCACGGCAGAGACTATGAGAACACCTCTGTTCAGCATTACAAAGAGCTCTGGAAGCGTGGCATCCCGGTAGATATTATCGACCAGACCGCAGACTTTGCTGGCTATAAGCTGATAGTCGCCCCCATGCTCTATTTAGTCCGCCCGGGAACGGCAGCAAAGCTCGAAAGCTTTGTGGAGAAAGGCGGAACCCTTGTCATTACCTACTTCAGCGGCATGGTGGACGAGAACGATTTGTGCTTCCTCGGCGGCTTCCCGGGGCCGTTGCGAAAGATCATCGGCGTGTGGGTAGAGGAAACGGACACGCTTTACGAATATGATGAAAACTACGTCACAGCCTGCGAGAATAACGAGCTGGATTTGAGCGGCGAATACAGAACAGCCGGCGTCTGCGAGCTTGTTCACCCGGAAACTGCGTCAGTGCTTGCAGTCTATAAGGATGACTTCTATGCGGGCAGGGCGGCGCTTACCGTCAACAGCTTCGGGAGCGGCAAGGTCTACTATATGGCCTTTAAGAATAACGACGACTTCCTCACTGCCTTCTACGGCAGGCTGATTGAAAGAATAAAGCCCCTTAAAGCGGTCGACGCCGATTTGCCCGAAGGCGTAACGGCGCAGCTTCGCACCGACGGCGAGCGGGAATTTGTATTCCTTATGAACTTTGCCACAGAGGAAAGATGCGTCAATATCGGCGGCAAAGGCTTTAAGGATGTCCTGACAGGCGAGAGCGTAATAAACGAAATCCGCCTTCAAAAATACGGCTTCAGAATCCTTGAAAGGCTATAAAATCTGAAACTCCATAAACTAAGCAGGCATTGAATTTATTGCCTGCTTTTTTTTAAAAAAACCTATTGACATTGACGTAACGTAATAGTTTATTGTAATTGACGAAGGGAGGAAAGCTCATGGAATACACGGTCAACAAATTGGCAAAACTGGCAGGCCTGACCTCAAGGACGCTGCGCTATTACGATGAAATCGGGCTATTACAGCCAAAGCGCACAGGCTCCAACGGCTACCGTTTATACGGCCCTGAGGAGGTCGACCGTCTTCAGCAAATTCTGTTTTTCAGGGAACTCGGAGTGCCGCTGGACGACATAAAGCGGATTCTCGACTCAAAAGACTTTGACGGGCTTTCTGCGCTTCAAAGACATCACAGGGCGCTGACTGAAAAACGAGAGCAGCTCGATTTGCTTATTTCAAACCTCGAAAAAACCATCAGCGCAATGAAAGGAGAGACAGTGATGAGTGATAAAGAGAAATTCGAAGGCTTTAAGAAGAAGCTTGTAGACGACAATGAGCGTCAGTACGGCAGGGAAGTCCGTGAAAAATACGGCGATGAAGCGGCAGACAGCGCAAACGCAAAGGTGCTGAATATGACCGAGGAGAAATACGCAGAGCTTCAAAGGCTTACAGAGGAGCTGAACGAAACGCTCAAAGAGGCGGTCAGAGAAGGCGACCCCGCCTCAGCCTTAGCACAGAAGGCCTGCGAGCTGCACAAACAGTGGCTTTGCTTCTTCTGGAACAGTTACAGCAAGGAAGCCCATATAGGCATAACGCAGATGTATGTTGACGACCCCAGATTTACCGAGTATTACGAGAAAATCGCCCCCGGCGCCGCCGTATTTCTTCGTGACGCAGTCGCAATTTACTGTAAGTAAAGAAACTCAAAAAAACAGACAGGCAGCATACTGCCTGTCTGTTTTTCCGCACCAAAATTTACATAATCCCATTTATACAAAGTGCTTGTATTATTCATCTTTTGGTTTTATAATGTAACAAAATAACATTATCTGGAAGAGAGGGCTTTAGAATGACTGCATCCGCAATAAAAAAGTACTTTGGCGTTATCTGGGGTATCATACTTCTTATTTTCGGATTATTTGCAAAGAATGTTGAACCCGTACAACCGGAGAATTTCGAGGTCCTGAACAACATTATGTATATTGTCGACGACGCTGTATACTGTGGTCAGGGTCTTACCAATGACGGTACATATCTTTATTCCTCAGGTTCCATCGCCTCTATGTATATGACCTGCCTTGCAAAGATAGATATGAACACAGGCGAGATTCTGAAAAAGAATATGGGCGCTGTGCCCTTTGAGTTCATCCAGAAGGGCTACGACCATATAGGCGATATAAGCTACTACAACGGCTATATCTATGCCCCCGTTGAGGATCTTCCCGAGGAATATCCAATGGTGATGCTGTTTGACGCCGAGACCCTCGAATACACAGGCATATATTACGAGCTTGACCCAACCTATCTGCCCGACGGTATTCCGTGGTGCACGGTAGATGCCGAGAACGGCTATCTCTACACCTCACCCTTCCACGATGCCGACAATATCATAGCCTTCAATCTGTCTGACCTGAGCTTCTCACACCTCATCCCCTTAAGCGAGCAGATTACAAGGGTCCAGGGCGGCGACTTTATTGACGGCACCCTCTATGTAAACCTTGACACATCGGGTCAGTACAGGGAAGTCAAGGCTATCAATATCCATACCGGCGAGGTAACACTTGTTGCCGCAAGGGATATGCAGGGCGCCGATACCGAAACCGAAGGCCTTACAATCAGCAAGGACGCAGACGGCAAACTGATTTTCCATATCACCGACTATGACAGGAAATTTACAGTATTTTTAAGGCAGTATAAGTATTTAGGTTAGTTTTGTATTAACGTTCAGCCGATGAAAAAGCTCAAGCTTCTTCATCGGCTTTTCTTGCAAAAACGACTTTTTAAGGGGATATAGTAATGGATTATTGTAAGAGTGTAAATGTTTTTCACGGCTGCGGGGAAATGAAGCTGCCAAAGCCTGAAGGTATAGCAGCTACATGGTTTTTTATTAAGGCCCAGTGCGGCAACACCACGCCTGCGGCGACGCTGCCGTTCGGTAAGATGAACGTGGGGGCCTTTTCAGGCGGTTACCCGACAGGCTACGGCAGCCACAAGCCGAACTACTGCGGCAAGCCTGAGCACCTGCCCGAAGGTGACGGACTGCTGGGCTTTACCCACCTGCACCACAGCGGAACCGGCGCAGTCGGCTATTACTATAACTACGCCCTCACGACTCCATATTACGATACAAAAAAGAGGTATGACATAAAGGAAGAAGAGGCGCAGCCCGGTTATTATGCCGTGACCCTCGACGATATACGCTGCGAGCTGACCGTGTCGGGCAAAGCGGCCCTCCACCGCTATACCTTCGGCAAAGAGGGCGGTCATATTTCAGTCGATTTCTCAAACGACGGACTGACACCCGAATACGGCAAGTTCTATTCCGAAAGTTCGGAGGTAACTATAATAGACCGCAACACCGCCGCCGCAAAGGTTATAATGCAGGGCATACCCCTTTATATGGCGGTGCGCCTTAACAGCGGCTTTGAGGAAATGTCTCTTTGGCACAATGAGCAGGAAATATCGGGCGACAGCCTTAAAATAAACGAAAAGACAACTGATACCTTCGGCGTCCGCTTTAATCTCGGCAGGGAGCGCACTGCGCTTCTCTCGGTAGCGATTTCACCTAAGGATATGGCCACCGCCCTTTCAGACCTGGACAAGGCTTCCCTCGACTTTGACGAAGCCGGAAAAACCGCTTACGATGAGTGGAATAAGGCACTTTCAAAAATAGAAATCGACACCGACAGCGAGGAAATCAGAGAAATTTTCTATTCAAACCTCTACCATACCTTCGTAAAGCCCTGCGACTTTAACGGCGAGAGCTTTATTTATGAAGACTGCCCCTTCGTGACGGAGGCTATCACCCTCTGGGATATGTATAAAACCCAGCTTCCGCTCGTTTTCTCGCTGTTCCCCGACATATCCGAAAAGCTGTGCGAGACGCTCATACGCCAGGCCGAGACCCTCGGCTTTATGACAAACAGCCTCGGCCTGTCGAGCAATATAAGGCATGAGTCACGGCAGGCGAAAATGCTCGGCGACTACGCCCTATTGGCGGCCTACCGCACGGGTATTAAGGTCGACCCGAGAAGGCTGTTAAGAGCCATACACACGGATTTGCATGCAGATGACAAAAAGGACTTTTTAGAAACGGGCAAATGCAGAAGCGCCACATGGGTGCTGGACATGGCGGACTGCTGCGCCTATGCGGCAAGGCTTGCCAAAGAGCTGGGCGAGACTGAGCTATATGAGGATTTTCTGACCCACTCAAAGAAGTGGAGAAACGCATACGACGAAAACACGGGACTTCTGACCGCCGATTCCTCATATTATGAGGGCACGCTTTATAACTATTCCTTCCGCCCCTCTCCGGAAATCGAAGATAGAATAGCCCTGTTCGAGAGCAAAGAGGCCTTTGTTGAGGCGCTTGACAGCTTCTTCGGCTACGGCAAGGACAGCGTTGAGCAGCCGAATGACAGTCACCCGGCGGGCTATATCGAGGAGATGATGAAGCTCGGCCGCTTTGAGGGCTTTAACAACGAGCCTGATATGGAGACGCCCTATACATACATCTTTGCGGGCAGGCACGACAGAACCTGCGAGGTTGTCCGTGCCGGAATGAAGTATATGTTCACCACGGGTCGGGGCGGTCTGCCGGGCAACAACGATTCGGGCGGTCTGTCTTCCTGCTATGCCTGGAATGCAATCGGCATTTTCCCCGTTGCCGGCAGCGATATTATGCTTATAGGCTCACCCATAGTAAACGGCGCAAGGCTGCACCTGCACACCGGCAAAACCTTTGAGATTAAGGTTTATAATAACTCAAAGGATAACATCTATGTCAGAAGAGCAGTGCTGAACGGCAGAGAAATCACGGATTTCCGCTTCAATCTCTCCGATTTCACAAACGGCGGCACACTCGAATTGTGGATGGACAATCAGCCACAACAATAGAACCATAAGCACAGTTTAGCGGAGGAATTCAGATGCCATTTACCATAGTTCGTCAGGACATAACCTCTATGGAGGTTGACGCAATCGTCAACGCCGCAAACCCCGAGCTTAAAATGGGCGGCGGTGTCTGCGGCGCAATTTTCAAGGCGGCGGGCAGTGACAAGCTGCAGGCGGCCTGCGACAAGCTCGCACCGATAAGAACCGGCGAAGCTGTGATTACTCCTGCCTTCAATCTGCCCGCAAAATACATAATACATACCGCAGGTCCCGTTTACAGCCGCTGGGATGAGAAAAAGGGAGAGGAGCTTTTAAAAAGCTGCTATTCAGAGTCCCTGAGTCTTGCCGTAAAGAATGAATGCGAAAGCATAGCGTTCCCGCTGATTTCAAGCGGAATTTACGGCTTTCCCAAGGACGTCGCCCTGCGTGTGGCTACGTCTGCGATTCAGGATTTTCTCTTTGAGCACGACATAGATGTGTACCTTGCCGTGTTTGACAAGGAGTCATTTGTAGTAAGCCGTGAGCTAATGGGCAGGGTCGAAAGCTATATTGACGAGCATTATGTTGAGGAGCATTTCGACAAGCGAAGATTTGCGGCCTATTCCGAGCCTTTATTGACAGACTCAGCGCCTGTCGATATAAGAGCTGGCTTAGATGACCTTATCGGCAATCTGGATGAGCCCTTCTCTGTCAGCCTGCTGAAGATTATAGAGGCCAAGGGCAAGACGGATGCCGAGGTTTATAAGCGTGCAAACATCGACCGCAAGCTGTTCTCCAAAATCAGAACGGGCGCGGGGTATATGCCAAGCAAGCGCACCGCAATCGCCCTCGCCATAGCATTGGAGCTTAACCTCGAAGAAACCGAGGATCTGTTAAGGCGGGCGGGCTATGCCCTGTCCCACAGTCAGAAGTTCGATGTGATTGTGGAATATTTCATAGCGAACGGCAAGTACGACATTTTTGAGATAAACGAGGTGCTGTTCAAGTTCGACCAGCCCTTGCTCGGAGGGTTGACATGAATATCTTTGAAAGCTTCAGACAGGCGGCAAATCCCGAAATTGCCGTGCAGATGAGCGCATATATGCGTGACCTCTTCCCCTTCCTCGGCATAAAGACCCCCGAACGCAGAGCGCTCAGCAGGGAGTTTCTTAAAACCAAGAGCAAGAAAGAGGTCGACTGGGATTTCGTCTTTAAGTGCTGGGCACAGCCCGAACGGGAGTTTCAGTACCTTGCAACTGACTATCTCGATAAAGTAAAGAACGCCCTTACGCCGTCGGACATCCCGAACCTGCACAGAATCATCACCGAGAAATCCTGGTGGGACACTGTCGATGCGATTGATGTGCTTGTCGGCAACCTTGCCCTTCGCCACCCTGAGGTAAATGACACGCTTTTAGAGTGGAGCGTGGACGAAAACTTCTGGCTTCGCCGCACGGCAATCGACCACCAGCTCGGTCGTAAGGACAAAACCGACACGGACCTTCTTGAAAGAATCCTCGTCAACAACTTAGGGCAAAAGGAGTTTTTCATTAACAAGGCAATCGGCTGGTCATTAAGGGATTGCAGCAAGACAAACCCCGAATGGGTACGGGATTTCATAAATAAATACGGCGACAGAATGGCCGCCCTCAGTATTAAAGAGGCAAGCAAGTACATATAGAGAAAAGCCCCCCGGTGTGCGCTGCACATCGGGGGTTTTGTGGAGGAAAAATGAGATTGTCGTTATTTCATTGTCTCCTGCTTGACCTTTTTGTCAATCACATGGCGGCTTGCAAGCTCCGCTCTGATATCGTCGGGCGTAAGACCTAACTGAGCCATAAGCACCATTACATGATAGGCAAGGTCGGCTATCTCGTAAACGGTTTCCTCCTTGCTGTTCTTCATGGCGGCTATAAGCACCTCGCTGCTCTCCTCGCCGATTTTTTTGAGTATCTTTTCAAGTCCCTTCTCGAAAAGATAGGTGGTATAGCTGCCCTCTTTAGGATTCGCCTTGCGGTCTGTCAATAGTTCGTAAAGTCCCTCGTAGGTGAAAACATCGGGGCCTTCCTCTACTGTGTTAAAAAAGCAGCTTTCACTGCCCGTATGGCAGGCGGGACCAGCCGGGTCGACTTCAATCAGCAGGCAATCCCCGTCACAGTCCGCCTTAATGGACACGACCTTCTGAATATTGCCGCTGGTCTCACCCTTGCGCCAGAGCTCCTGCCTGCTTCGTGACCAGAAGCAGGTGCGCCCTTCCTTTTTCGTAATTTCAAGGCTCTCGGCGTTCATATAGGCCATCATTAAGACCTTGCCAGTTTTATAATCCTGTATAATAGCGGGGACAAGCCCCTTGTCGTCAAACTTAATCATAAATACCCTCCGTTCGGACATTCACGCCGCAGTCTTTAAGATAACGCTTCAAATCCCTGATTTGTACCTGCTTTGTATGAAAAATACCTGCCGCAAGGCCTGCGTCGATTCTGTCGTATGTAAAAAGCTCGGAGAAGTCCTCCGGTTTGCCCGCACCGCCGCTTGCGATTAAAGGCAGGGACACGACCTCTCCGATGGCTCTGAGCATCGGCATATCGAAGCCGCCCCGTACTCCGTCAGTGTCAATGGAGTTAAGCACTATCTCGCCTGCACCCAGCTCCTCGCCGCACTTAGCCCATGCGACGGCCTCAAGCCCAGTGTCCTCTCTGCCTCCCTTTGCGAAGACATGGTACTCGCCGCCGACCCGTTTTACATCCATGCTCAGCACCACGCACTGACTGCCGTAACGCTTCGCCGCATCGCTGATAAGGGCTGGATTGCTTATAGCCCCGCTGTTTACGCTGACCTTGTCGGCGCCGAATTTCAGCACCCTGTCAAAGTCCTCGAGGGAGTTTATTCCTCCGCCAACGGTCAGCGGAATAAAAATCTCAGACGCCACAGCCTTCAGCACATCCGTAAAGAGCCGTCTCCCCTCAAAGCTGGCGGTAATATCATAGAAAACAAGCTCGTCAGCGCCGGATTCGTTATAGTAGCGGGCCATTTCCACAGGGTCCGCCATATCTTTAATGCCCTCAAAGTTTACGCCCTTCACGACCCTGCCGTTTCGCACATCAAGGCAGGGTATTATTCTTTTACTGACCATCCGTGCGCCCTCCAAACTTATTTATTACGGTTTTCAGGTCAAGCTCGCCCGTATAAAGAGCCTTGCCGAGAATAGCGCCCCAGACTCCCATTTCCCGCAGCCTGTCAAGCTCTGTAATAGAGCTGATTCCGCCGCTTGCAATTATGTTTATGCCGATTTTGCTAAGCTCCTCATAGGCTGCAAGATTCGTGCCCTTTAAAGCACCGTCGCAGGCAATGTCCGTGTAAATTACGGTCTGAACGCCGATATCTTTAAGTCGGCGGCAAAACTTAAAAGAGGGGAGTGAGCTTGTTTCAAGCCAGCCGCTTACGGCCACAAAGCCGTCACGGGCGTCCACGCCCACGGCAATGTGACTTCCGTATTTTTTCGCCATTTCGGCGGCAAAGTCAGGATTCTTCACGGCAATCGTGCCGAGAATCACACGCTCGGCCCCCGCCTCGAGGTATTTTACAATCCGTTCCTCGGTGCGTATGCCTCCGCCGACCTCCACCTTTAAGCCGCTTTCTTTAATAATCTCAGAAATGATATTAAAATTCCTCGGCTCGCCGTCCTTCGCCCCGTCTAAGTCTACGAGGTGAAGGTTCTCAGCCCCCGCATTCTTAAACTGAAGGGCTGTGTCAAGCGGTCTGTCGCCGAAGACTGTCATGTTATCATAATCGCCCTGAAAAAGCCTGACGACCTTGCCGTCACGCAGGTCAATGGCAGGTAAAATCCGCATGTCAGCCTCCTAAATCTCGGCAAAGGCCTTGAGTAATCTCAGGCCCGCATCGCCGCTCTTTTCCGGGTGGAACTGCGCACCGTAGACTTTGCCTTTGCGCACAAGCCCCGGCACAGCTACGTCGTAATACGACACGGCAAGCACGCTCTCAGTGCAGTCCTTAGCATAAAAGCTGTGAACGTAGTAAACAAACTCACCGCTTTTGAAATACTTGAATATCGGGTCATCCTTTTTAATTTCGAGCCTGTTCCAGCCCATGTGGGGGATTTTAAGCTGTGGGTTTATATCGTCAGAAAGCGGAGCCACAACTCCCGGAATCAACCCTAAGCCCTCATGCTCGCCGAACTCCAAGCTCTTATCGAACAAAAGCTGCATACCGAGGCATATTCCGAGTAAAGGCTTTAATTTAGCCTGCTCCTTAACGGTGTCCGTAAGCCCCGTTTCATTCAGTTTTCTGATAGCGTCACCGAAGGCGCCAACCCCCGGCAGGATTATCTTGTCTGCCGCCAGCAAGTCCTCTTTTCTGTTTGTGACAACGCAGTCAAGCCCCAGAAATTTAAGGCTCGAACTCAGCGAAAACAGGTTGCCCACTCCGTAATCGACAACCGCTATCATAAAAGCAACCCCTTTGTGGAAGCGATGCCGCCCTCAGCCTCTTTGACGGCCTCTTTCAGCGCCCTGCCGAGTCCCTTAAACATAGCCTCGATTATGTGGTGGCTGTTCTTTCCGGCAAGCTGCCTTATGTGTAGTGTGCAGCCGAGGTTATTAGCAAAGGCACGCATGAACTCCTCAGTAAGCTCCGTATCAAAATCCCCGACCTTCTGTGCGGGTATGTCGGCATTAAAGTCAAGATACGGGCGGCCGCTGATATCTACCGCCACAAGAACGAGCGCCTCATCCATGGGCATAAAGAAATTGCCGTAGCGGTTAATTGCGCTCTTTTCCCCGAGGCAGTCACGCATGGCACGACCCAGAACAATGCCCGCATCCTCGACGGTGTGGTGATAGTCCACATAGGTGTCGCCCTTGCAGGCTACACTTAAGTCGAAGCCGCCGTGAAAGGCAAAGAGACTGAGCATGTGGTCAAGAAAGCCGCAGCCCGTGTCAATATTGCTCCTGCCGTCACCGTCAAGGTTTATCATAAGCCGAATGTCGGTCTCGGTGGTTTTCCTTGTGATTGATTGTTCACGCATTTTCCTGCCTCCCTAGAATATCCTTCACCGAATTAATAAGCGCATCCATTTCATCATCGCTGCCCACGGTAATCCGTACATAATCCTTAATTCTGTCCGTGCCGAAGTAGCGCACAAGCACACCACGCTCACGAAGTTTATTATAAATCTCCTCGCCCGAAATCTCCTCATGCCTTGCAAAGATGAAGTTAGCCTTGCTGTCTGTCAGTATAAACCCCAAAGCTTTCAGCTCTTTTGCGGTGCGCTCTCTGGTCTTTATAATTCGGCTCGTGCAGCTTTCAAAATACTCCCTGTCTTTCACTGCGGCAGCGCCCGCAAGCTGCGAAAGACGGTTTAAATTATATGGGTGGAAGCTGAACTTCACACGGTTAAGGTCGTTTATCAGCTCGCTGTTTGCAGCAGCAAAGGCGACACGCCCTCCCGCAAGATTGCGGCTTTTTGAAAAGGTCTGCACCACAATCAGGTTGTCTAACTCCTTAATATAAGGCACACAGCTTTCCGCCCCGAAGTCCACATATGCCTCGTCAACCACGATAAGCCTGTCAGCCTTATTCTTAGCAAGGGCTATAATGTCGGATGCGGGCAGGGCAAGCCCGGTCGGTGCATTGGGGTTTGCAATAAAAATCGTTTCGTCTATATCCGTATAGTCATCAAGGCAGATTGAAAAGTCATCTTTGAGCGGCAGAACCCTTGTGTTTATGCCGTAAAGCTGCGCCCAGACCTTGTAAAAGCCGTAGGTAATGTCGGGGAAGGCTGCACCCTTAGAGCAAAAGGCCTGAAAGATAAAGGCCAGAAGCTCGTCACTGCCATTGCCCGTTATCACTTCGTCAGTGTCCAGCCCGAAAGCATCCGCTATCGCACTGTTAAGCTCACGGCACTCAGGGTCGGGATAGAGCCTTAATGTTTCCGCTTTGCCTTCCAACGCTTCAATCACCGCAGGCGACGGCGGGTAGGGGCTTTCGTTGGTGTTGAGCTTAATAAAGCCGCCCTCCTTAGGCTGTTCGCCGGGCGTGTAGGGCAGAAGCCCCTTAAGTTTAGGAGACAAAAACCTACTCATTCCCGTCACCTCTGAATCGGCTCTCAACGCTCCTTGCGTGTGCCTCCAGGCCCTCCTGACGGGCAAAGTACGCTATACGCTCCTGAACCTCTGACAAGGCCTCTTTGGTGTAATATATAAAGCTCGATTTCTTAACAAAGCTGTCCACTCCCAGAGGGCTTGCAAAGCGGGCGGTGCCGCTTGTGGGCAGGGTATGGTTTGTCCCCGCAAAATAATCGCCCAAAGCCTCGGGGGTAAAGTGACCGAGGAAGATGCTGCCCGCATTTTTGACTAAAGGCAGGTATTGCATCGGCTCCTCAACGCAAAGCTCCAGATGCTCGGGAGCAATGTCGTTTGCTATCTCTATTGCCTCCTCAATATCAGAAGCAAGGAATACGCCGCTTAAATTGTCAATGCTCTGACGGGCGATTTCAGAGCGGGGGAGAATCTCAAGCTGTCTCTCAACCTCCGCCTGCACCTTCTCGGCAAGCTCCATACTGTCTGTAATAAGAACTGCGCTTGCAAGAGCGTCATGCTCCGCCTGACTTAACAGGTCTGCCGCAAGACAGACCGGGTCTGCAGTAGAGTCGGCAACAATCAGAATCTCGCTGGGGCCCGCTATCATATCAATGTCCACAAGGCCGTACACAAGCCGCTTTGCCGAGGAGACATAGCGGTTGCCGGGGCCTACAATTTTATCTACCTTAGGAATTGTCTCCGTGCCGTAAGCCAGTGCCGCAACGGCCTGCGCCCCGCCTACTTTAAATATCTTATCTATGCCGGCGACCTTTGCGGCGGCCAGTACTGCGGGGGCAATTTCACCCTGCTTATTAGGCGGCGTTACTGCGACAATCTCCGACACCCCGGCAATTTTGGCGGGGATTGCGTTCATCAGCACCGTTGAGGGATAGCTTGCGGTGCCGCCGGGAATGTAAAGTCCCGCCTTTTCAATGGGCGTGACCTTCTGACCGAGATATGACTTATGTGGAGCGGCCATAATGAAGCCTTCGTTTACCTGACGCTCGTGGTAGGCTCTGATGTTCTTGGCCGCCATTTCGAGTGTTTCAAGGAAGTATGGGCCGGCCTTTTCCACAGCCGTCTCTATTTCCTCTTGTGTAACAAGCATGCTGTTGAGCTTGCAGCCGTCAAAACGAAGGGTATATTCATAGAGTGCGGCGTCGCCACGCTTTTCAACATCCTTTAATATTGCGGAAACATCGGCGTCTGCCTGAGTGCGCTCACGACGGAAGGCGCCGCTGTCGTATTTACTTATTTTTATCATTTCATCACCCCGATAAGCCTTTCACGCAGGTTGTCGATAGCCCCGCTCTGGAACTGATACGCCACCTTGTTGGCAATCAGCCTTGCGCTGATGGGCATAATCTCAGACAGCACCACAAGGTTGTTTTCTCTTAAGGTCTTGCCCGACTCCACAATGTCAACAATGACATCGGAAAGTCCGAGTAAAGGAGCCAGCTCAATACTGCCGCCGAGCTTTATAATGTCGACCTCTCTGCCGAGTGAGGCGTAATACCTCTCCGCAATATTCACAAACTTTGTGGCAACTCTTAAAACCTTCGAGCCGTCGTCCTTAAAATCCTTAGGCCCTGCCACGCACATGCGGCATTTACCGAGGTTTAAATCCAACAGCTCATAGACATCCGCCCTGTCCTCCTCAAGAATGTCCTTGCCCACAATGCCTAAGTCCGCAGCGCCGTGCTCCACATATATGGCCACATCACCGGGCTTTACAAGAAAGTACCGAACGCCGGCCTCCTCATTTTCGAGGACCAGCTTACGTCCCATATCGCTCAAATCCCCACGGGCAAAGCCCGCAAGGGAAAATAATCTATGAACATCATCGCCTAATCTGCCCTTTGGCAGTGCTATGTTAAGCAAGGCGCTCACCTCCCGAAAAGCTCGTTTAATGTCAAAGCAAAGCCGATAGCCCGACCCGATTTGTGCAGCTTCTTCATCATGTTATCGTACTGTCCGCCGGACAGAACCAATCGGCTCTTACCCTCTATATAGCCGCAGAACATTATGCCGCTGTAATAGTCCTCATCGCCCCGAATTGAGAAATCCACAAGAATATTCGGGTCAGTAAGTCCCTCAAGTGCATGCCTTATCTGATTTAAGGAGCGCTGCATCTCACCGTTGCGGCACAGAAGCTCGGCCTGTTTCAGTACCGACTGCGCCTCACCGCTGAGCAGAGCCGCCTTTTTTAAATAATCTATGTTCTCACTGCCTATGCCCGCAGCTTCGGCGGCAGCCAGAAGGCCGTGGGGATTTTTAGAGGCTATGCTCTCGAACAAGGCCGCATAATGCTTTGGCGGCACCCGAAGGCTTTTAAGAAGCCCCGCAATAAAGCCCACATGGCTTATAGACAGCCTGAATGGCTCTCCTGTTAGCTTCAGACTCTCATAGGCAAGGTGTATGACCTCCCTGACCTCTTTCCTGCCGACGGGGCCAATGCACTCAAGACCCATCTGGTTTATCTCCGCAAAGCTTCGCCCCGTGGCGTTCGGCCTGTAAACATTTTCTATATAATAGAGCTTTCTAAGGCCGTTCGATGAGTCAACATTTTTGGCAATACTTAATGTGACATCGGGCTTTAGGGCCATGAGCCTGCCGTCAAGGTCGCTGAAGGTGATGACCTGCTCGCTGCGGAGAAAGCTCAGGTTCTCAAGATAAAACCTGTACTCCTCAAAGCGGTTCGTGTGATAGCGGCGGTATCCCCGCTGCTCAAAAAGCGCCCTGAGCTTCAGAACAGTGCGCTCCTCGTCAGACAGAACCGCCAGTAAGTTAGTTATATTTGCATTATCACCACGCATCTTATAACCCCCGCTTCAAGTCGTCTTTGGCTTGCTATCGCTTTATCTTGCTAATATGATAGCAGGATAAACCAATTATATCACGACAGGCGGGAAATTGCTATTCAAATATCTGCCATATTTTACTTAATTCCGGTTCCCCATATTTGTCATAATACACAACACAACGGATTTTCAGGGCTTGTCAGGCAAATCCGCCTTCTCTTATTGCTAAATCCGAAAATAAGGACTAAACTAAAATAAATGCAAATCACCAAAACATTTTCACGTTCTGAATCGTATTAAAGGTGAAAGGGGGAGGAAAATTGCAGAGTTCTTTATTGCGTACGGATGAAGAGCTGTTAGAGATTTACAACCGCCATGTCGATACCGTCTACCGTGTATGCTATATGTACATGAAGAATAAGCCCGACACAGAGGATATGGTGCAAAACACCTTTATCAGACTGATGCGGGATAAAACCGTCTTTCAGGGCGACGAGCACGAAAAGGCGTGGCTTATCAGGACGGCGTCGAATCTGTGCAAGGACCACCTGAAATCATGGTGGAGTCAGAAGACGGTCGGCATCGACAGCGCAACACAGCTTGAATCGGAACAGGCATTCACGGTGGATGAAACACTCGAAAAGGTTTTGTCGCTCCCCCAAAAGCTCAAGACAGTAGTTTACCTTTACTATTACGAGGGTTATTCCACAGGCGAGATAGCAAGGATGCTGGGCAAAAACGAGTCCACCGTCAGAGGCTATCTTCACAAGAGCAGAAAGCTGCTTAAACTCAATATGGAAGGTGATTTCGTATGAAAAATGAGGATATAAAGAATTCCCTCAATAAGATACAGCCCGACGAAGCGGCAAAAATCAGAATGAGGCGAAATATATTCAGTCACGCAGACGAGAATAAAGCTTACGCAAGGCGCCCCGTCTTGTTAAGACGAGCCGTACCCGCCCTTATTCTGGTGGTGGTTCTCACCGCAGGCATTATTGGCTTTGACAGGCTGTACGACAACAATACCTATAAACCCCCCCTGCTTGCATCCGAGGGGGACGCAAGGGAGGACATGGCAGCGCCCGTAATAGACCAGTTCAGAATCGGCGACAGGCACTATATCATCCTCTCCGATGAGATGAGAGCGGAGTTCGGCTTGCCGGCAAGCATCAGCGACAATGACATCGGCGAAAAGATAGCGGTGATTTCCGCAGGACCCGACCAGAAGCTTTACGGCAAAGAGGTCTATAAGTATATCCCCGCAGGCTGTGAGGCGGTCGTGGCGATGAAAACCGATAGCACCTACAAGCTTTTCCGCTTCTTTACCTTTGAAAGCTACAACAACAATCAGGACGAGGACGCTGTCAGGTATCTAAAGCTCTTCGGAATAGACAGCGCCGACGATATCGCAAAGATTCAGTTCATCGGTCATTCCGAGCAGGCTAAGCTTCAGGGCGTTCTTGACATAAGGGGAGAGATAAAGGACAAGGCTGATATAAAGAAATTCTATAACCTTTATTCGGCTCTTAAAAACGCCAGCGACGAATACTTTAAGTCCATATACAGTTACCCCTCCAAAGCAGAAACCCCCGTACCTGACACACAGCACACCGTCGGTCCGGCCCCTGACGCACAGCCCGATGTAGTTCCCCCCATCGGCGCAGAACCGGCACATGATGATGACGCTCCGAATCCGGAACCCTATTTAAACGGCAGGGTAGAGTATGCAGAAGACAGCCCGCTTTACAGCGGAAACAGCTCGAACGCAGGCTCTGGCGATACCCCCGTATCAAACAGAGAGCCTGATACGGCAAGCAGCGGTATGATGGATTACGGCCAGACGGGAACGGGTTCGGTTTCCCCGAGTCAGGGAGCAGCAGGCAGGGCACTTGAAAACTATGTAACCATCAGAATATACAATCAAAGAGGCGTTTACTACGACACTGTCTACTATATAAATATCGGCTTTATAAGCAGATTAAAGGCAGACGCTGCGCTTGTTTCCCTCATAGACGAATATATAAAATAAACCGACAACCCCAAGTAAGACCGGAGGCTTATATTTGCCTCCGGTCTTACTATTTATAGATTTCCACATTTTTCTTTACTTTTGTCCAAAATTTGATATAATGTAAATGATAGCAACAAAAAACATTAATATTCAGGTGACAACCCGTTTTCTCAGGCGATGCACAGCCGTATCCCAGCCTTAGTTTACAGGAATCTGAAAACCCGATGCGCATACGGGAGCATAAGACCCCCCGTAAATATATAAAAAAGGAGAGTTATTATGCGAAGCTTTACTACATTAGACCTTCAGTATGCACACAGATTTTACGGATTCAAAGGAGAGGCTCAGTACCTGCACGGACATACGGGTATACTGACCATTGAAGTTGAGGATGATGTCAACGCAGGCGTCAATATGGTGTTCCCCTGCAACGAAATCAAGAAAATCGCATGGGAGGTACTTCAGAACTTTGACCATGCTCTTGTGTTGAGGGAGGACGACCCGCTGCTTCCCGCAATTCTCAAGGTTTACGAGGAGCAGGGCATCAAAGACGGCGCTCCAACAAACAAGCAGAAAGGACCGGCCTTTAAGACAGAGCTTGCCACAGCCTATCCCGAGTGCCGCTTAGTCGTCACCAAAGAGACCATGACCGTAGAGGGTATGATTAAGATTGTCTATGAGCTCTTAAAGGACAAGCTTAACATCGTTAAACTCACATTTACCAGCGGCGTAAACGGCGCCACAGAGGAGTACGAGCCGAAAAAGGACATTGACCGCTGCCCCTTATGCGGTGTTGCCTTAAATGAAAACGGCGTATGCCCGAAATGCGGCTACAGAAAATAGTCTGATTACAAAACGCAAGGCATTCTGAAAACAGAGTGCCTTGCTTCTTTTTTTACGTTATAGACAAATACATGAGGGTTATATATAATTGTGTAAAGAGTTAAAAAATTACAGAATACAAAAAAGGTGGGATTTCAATGCCGAATCGTCCGACGTGCGGTTGTGAGTTCGTGAATGAAGACCGGAAACATTTATGCGAAAAGCCCAAAACAATCGACGAATATATCGCCTTGCAGCCAGAAGAAGTACAGCCTTTGCTCAATGCTATAAGGGACACCATAAAAAAGGCAATTCCTTCGCTTAAGGAAAAAATCTCATGGAGCATGCCGACCTTTTACGATAAGCATAATATCATCCACTTTGCCGCCCACAGGCACCATATCGGGCTTTATCCCGGCGATAAGGCGATAGTGCATTTTGCCGACCGTCTGTCCGAGTATAAGACCAGCAAGGGCGCCATACAGTTACCCTTCAATAAGCCTTTGCCCCTTGAGCTTATTGCCCAAATCGCAAAATGGTGCTACGACACGGGAAATAACACTTAAGGAGACTCATATGCCAAAGTACCGCAAGATGCTCTGCGACCTGAACGCACCGTATATTAAGTCCCTTATGGGGCTTATTGAAACGCAGAGTAAGGCGACGCTCATAAATTGGGCTGTGGATTATTCCGAAAAAGTAATGCTACCCCTTTATAATAAATACTACCCAGACGACGAGCGCCCGCTGAACGCCCTGAACGCCGCCCGTCTGTGGTTAAAGGGTGAAATCAAGCTGCCCGAAGCTAAAAAAGCTATCCTTCAGTGCCATAGCGCCGCCCGTGAGGCAGAAGGCAATCCCGTTCCTCAGGCCGCCGCAAGGGCGATAGGGCAGAGCGCATCGACCATTCACTCCGCAACGCACTGCACAGGACTTGCCTTTTACGGCACCTTGGCCGTCGCCTATGAAGCACTCGGAACAAATGCCCCGTGGGCGCAAATCGAGCAGTACGCCGCCGAGGAGTGCGGACGTATGGAGGCGGCGTTGCGAAGTATAGCAGTCGAGAACGAACCGAACCCGGCTAAAATCAACCGGCACTGCTGAGAGGAAGGTATTATGCCCGAATACACAAAGGAAGAACTGAATGAAGCCCTCAGGGCGATTGACTCCACCGTAAAAAAGTGCGAGAAGGTACTGCCGAAATTAAAGGAGGGTACCTCACAGCACACCCTTTTAAAGCGCAGAATCAAGGCACTGCAAATTGCAGCGGAGCTGATAACCGAGAAAGCCGAAAAGATATGATTCACGCCCGGAGGTTTTTATGGAAATCAGAAGATACAACAAAGAGCGTGACGAAGATAAGCTGATGCAGCTCTTAATCGACGAGGGGACGGACTGGTCCTGCTACTGGGCTGACGGGTATTCCGACAAATACAAGGCCGCCCTGCAAAACTCAATAACCTATGTGGCCTATGAAGGGGATGTGCTTTGCGGCTTTTCCCGCTCGATTGACGACTGCGGCTTTTATACTTATGTCTGCGACCTGCTTGTGGATAAAAAACACAGGGGCAAAAACATAGGCAGGCAGTTAATGCAGTGCATCTATAAAGACTACCCCGACCGCATTGTCTATGTCATGTCCGACTTGGACGGCTATTACGAAAAACAGGGCTTTGTGCGTGAAGGCTCTGTCTTTGAAGTGACAAAACCTTAAGCAAAAAGAGGTGAAGGAAATGCTCACAAAGAAAAACCTTAAAGCAGAAGTAAACAGCGTGCAGGAGCTTTTTGAGTACAGGCATGTAGGCTCCTTTAACGGCCAGATGATGAATGTG
>JAAYOZ010000114.1 GCA_012520115.1 Clostridiales bacterium
CTCTTCCTAAGCCGTCAAATTTCGATGCTCAGTGTTCCGTTTATACCGTTTTAGCTTTAAAAGTTAAAATAGTCGTCTACTATTCTGCCGTCGTGGATTCTGATATTTCTTTTAATGCCCGAGGCTATATCGTTGTCGTGGGTAATGAGGACTATGGTCCTGCCCTCTGAGTTCAGCTCATGCAGAATACGCATGACCTCGTCGCCGGTTTTGGAGTCAAGGTTGCCCGTCGGCTCGTCCGCAAGGATAATTGGCGGGGCGGCGGCAATGGCCCTTGCTATTGCGATTCTCTGCTGCTGACCGCCTGAAAGCTGGGAGGGCAGGTGCTTTTCCCTGTTGGACATTCCGACCTGCCTTAAAGCGGCTGCGGAAAGCTCCCGACGCTCCTCAAGGCTCATGCCTCTGTAAACAAGGGGCAGCTCCACATTCTCTCTTGCGGTAAGTGTTGTTATCAGGTTAAAGCCCTGAAAGATAAAGCCTATCTCCTTGTTGCGTATTTCCGACAGGGCGTCGTCGTCAAGCTCGTCTACGTACTTGCCGTCAAGCTTATATGTACCGCTTGTGGGTACGTCCAGAAGTCCCATTATATTCATCATGGTAGACTTGCCTGAGCCTGACTGACCGATTATGGCGACGAACTCGCCGTGATTTATATCCAGATTTACATTATCAAGGGCTCTGACTTCGTTTTCGCCCGGATTGTAAATCTTGTAGATTTCCCTTAATTCGATTAAGCTCATGTAAAACTCCTTCGCCGAATGGCTTCAGTTATTAATATTGTGGATAAAGAGGATTTATAATAACCTTTGGATAATAATTCGAGCCTTATGCAATAAGCCACCGTAAAGGCGGCTTATTTTATTTATGAGAGAAAATGCTTCATCAGCTCTACGCCGCTGCCGTAGAAGATACCGCTGTCGGCGGCTGTCTTTTCCGTAACGGTGTCGACGCCCTGCTTTTCATCGTTCTTATGGTAAATCATAAAGGGCACCGGGTCGGAGCTGTGTGTGCCCGTTGAGAGTGGTGTCGGGTGGTCGGGCAGTATCATTATCTTGTAGTCGTCATACTCTTTTAGCGCATCAAGAAGGATGGGCAGGACACGGTTGTCGATTTCTTCAATCGCCTTGACCTTGTTCTGTATTTCCTTCCTGTGGCCGCATTCGTCAGTTGCCTCGATATGGATATAGACAAAGTCCTTGCCGTTCTTCAGCTCGTTTACCGCCGCCTCGGCCTTGCCCTCGAAATTAGTGTCAAGGTAGCCTGTTGCGCCCTCGACTATGGGTGTTGACATGCCCGCACAGCCGCCTATGCCCCTTAATAGGTCCACGGCGGAGATTATGCTGCCCTCTAAGCCGTAAACGTCCTTAAACAGCGGAAGCTGAGGCTTTGTACCCTCGCCCCAGAGCCAGATTGAGTTTGCGGGGCGCTTTCCCTCGCTGACCCTTTTTTTATTAACCGGATGGTCTTTAAGGATGTCATAGCTTTCACGCATCATTCTTAAAAGGTCTGCGGCGTTTTCGCTGTCTGACAGATAGGGGCCGATGACCCTTTCGGAGATGTCGTGGGGCGGCGTCATTTTGCCGAGAGACGTTGTGCCGTTATGCCATACAAGGCAGTGCCTGTAAGCTACGCCGTTAAAGTACCTGTATATGTCGCTGCCGAAATGCTCCTGTACAGCGTCTATAAGCAGCTTTGCCTCGGCGGTTGAGATATCGCCGCCGGAGTAGTCTATCATTGTTTTGTCCTCGTATTTCTCTTCATCGGACAAAGTCACAAGGTTGCATCTTAATGTAACGTCGGTGTCGAGCAAATCCACGCCTATGCTGACTGCTTCAAGGGGTGAGCGTCCCGTATAGCTGGCTGAAGGGTCATAGCCGAGAACGCTTAAATTTGCCACATCGCTGCCGGGCTTCATGCCGTCGGGTATTGTCTTTACAAGTCCGACCTCGCCCTTTTTGCCGAGAGAATCGAAGATTGGTTTATTTGCGACCTCCATGGGAGTTTTATTATCAAGTGCGGGAACAGGCATGTCTGCCATCCCGTCATACAGTACGACTACATATTTCATCTGTTTCTTTCCTTTCACTAAAAGGGGGCTGCCCTGCCGCCACATCCAAAGGCAACTCAAGGCAGTATATAAAAAGTGCTGTCTGTTTTTTTATTCTTCCGCCGGTATGGGCGTGTCGGGGTTTATAATGCCGTTTCTTACTCTTTCAAAGTAATCGCTGCCGGCGGGAACGACGAATTTTACGCTCTTTTCCACAATCTCAAAGGTGCTTTCGGTCACATATTCGGTCTCGCCGTCAATGTTTACCGCAGCGGGCTTGTCGCTCTTTATGTTTATCTTTTTGCCCCTTACGAATTTGGTTATATCCCAGCCGAGATGCTGACCCTTCTTATAGGGCTCTATGAGTTTGAGCATCTTTGCTCTCGGCATATTTTTCTTTACAATGATAAAATCAAGCAGACCGTCGTCGGGCATTGCAAGGGGTGCGCCCATAAAGCCGCTGCCGTACCATCTGGAGTTGGCTCCCAGGCAGAAAAGCACGGTCAGCTTCTCCGGCTCGCCGTCGTCAATGGATATTGTGAACTCGCTCTTCATCTTGCCTATAAAGCAATAAAGCAGCGAGGCATAGTATGCGGTTTCAGCCTTCATAACCGGCAGCTTTTTAAAGCTGGCCTGCTTTGCGCAGATTTCTGCGTCAAGACCCATTGAGCACTGGTTTACCGCAATCTTGTCGCCGCATCTGATAGCGTCTATCTCGATAGCGGTACCGTTTATCTGTCCCTCTAAATTTAAAAAATCCTCTTTTGTGCCGAACAGCCTTATAAAGTCGTTGCCTGAGCCCAAGGGAATCGAGCCGACCTCGGCGTTCTTAAATCCGAAGGAGCCGTTTACAACCTCAAACAGTGTGCCGTCGCCGCCGCAGGCATAGAACCTTGTATGTTCGCCTTCGGAAGCCTTTTTGCGTACATAGTCGATGGCCGATTTGGGGTACGAGCTTACGAAAATTTCATAGTCAATGTCGTTCTTGGTGCAGTAGTCAACAATCTGGGGTCTGATGATTTCTTCGGTCTTGCCTTTGCCGGCTACCGGGTTGATAACAAAAATGTGCTTCATCCTGAGAATTCCTTTCGTGTCTGCTTAAATAGCTTAGTCCTTAAAATACATATAGTATCTGCACTGAATCATACCGTTGTAAAGCTTACGGTTCTTGTCTGGCTTTCTGCCGAAGTATTCGGGGAAGTCCTCGTCAGAGGTTATTATATTATAGCTCCAACCGTGTTTCGGCTCGAAAACACGCCCCATCACTTTATAAATTTCCTTGGCCTCGGCCACATCCAATAGCCTTTCGCCGTAGGGGGGATTTGTGATAAGCGTTCCACGCTCAGTTGTCGGGGAGAAGTCCTTTAGGTCGGCCACTTTAAGTGAAGTGAAATGCTCTAAGCCCGCCCTTTTAAGGCTTTGCTGTGCGATGTTAATTGCATCGGGGTCAATATCTGAGCCGTAAGCGAAAAAGTCCGTGTCCGTCTTGACAAGGTCCTTTGCCCTTTCCTTTTCCTCCTGCCACAGCCTTCTATCAAGGTTATTCCAAGTCATGGCGGTGAACTGACGGCTGAGGCCCGGGGCTATATTGTTAGCAAGCAGCGCGCCCTCGACGATAACAGTGCCTGAGCCGCACATGGGGTCATAGAGGGTGTGGTAGTGCTTGAGCTTTGCAAAATGGCAAAGAGCAGCAGCGAGAGTCTCTTTTATAGGGGCGATGGTGGAAACGGGCCTGTACCCTCTTTTGTGAAGGCCGGAGCCGCTTGTGTCGATAGACAAGGTCACCTTGTCCTTCATAATTGAGAAGTGAATCTGATAGAGGGGGCCTGTCTCTGCGAACCACGGCACCTTGTATTTATCCTTAAGCCTTTCAACAACGGCTTTTTTGATAATTGACTGACAGGAGCTGACGGCAAACAGCTTTGAGTTAAGGCAGTAGCCCTTTACGGGGAAGGCGTCGTTTTTGCCGATAAAGCTCTCCCATGGGAGATTTTTAGTGCCTTCAAAAAGCTCCTCAAAGCTTGTTGCCGTAAATGAACCCAATGAAATGAGAATTCTCTCTGAAAAGCGGGACCAGATATTAGCCCTTGCAATCAGCCGCTCATCCCCCGAAAAGAGGACTCTGCCGTTTTCTGCGTTTATGTCCGTAGCTCCCATGTCTTTAAGCTCGGAGGCAATCGCACTCTCTATGCCCAGCAGGCAAGGGCTGATAAAGTTTAGTTTCATGTTTGCTCCAATCAGGTATTTATAAATGTAAGTTTATGTTTTTTTCTCAAACATTGCCCATTACTGCGATGGCGATGTTGAAATAGAGGAAAACAGCAAAGGTATCAACCAGTGTTGTAATAAATGGTGAAGAAATCAGTGCCGGGTCAAGCCCTAAGCGCTTTGCCAGCATAGGCAAACTGCAGCCTATAATCTTTGCCGCAACCACTGTGCACGAAAGGGTTGCTGAAACAATCAATGCAATTCTTATATCACCGAACTGAACTAATATTCTTATTCCGTTTACCACTGCCAACGCAATAGAGCACAGAATAGATATTCTGAATTCTTTCCATAGAACCTTAAGGTAATCTCTTACTGTCAAATCACCGGTTGCAAGACCCCTGATAACAAGGGCTGAAGCCTGTGCACCGCTGTTTCCGCCTGTATCCATAAGCATAGGCAGGAATGAAACGAGTAAGGGCAGAGCCGTAAAGGCTTCCTCATATTTTGCAATAATTAAACCCGTGACAATAGAGGTGAACATCAGAAGTATAAGCCACGGAATTCTGTTTAAGGCGTGACGCCTTACAGAGGTTTTCAGATAAGGTTCCTCTGAGGGGCTGACGGCGGATAAAAGGGAGATGTCCTCGTTGCTTTCGCTGACGATGATATCCACGGCGTCGTCTATGGTGATGATGCCCACAAGGCGGTTTTCCGAGTCCACCACGGGCAGGGTCATAAGACCGTACTTCTTCATCTTCATGACCGCCGATTCCTTGTCGCTCAAGGTATGAACGGAAATGATAGCGGTCTCCATAATATCGCCGACTACGGTGCCCAAGGGGGCAAGCAGCAAATCTTTTACGGTGATGACGCCCTTTAAAACACGTCCCGAATCAAGGATATAGCAGTTGTAAATAGTCTCCTTGTCGATACCCTCACGGCGGATTTTCTCAATGGCTTCCTCCACGGTCATGTGCTCTCTTAGGTCCATGAACTCCGTGGTCATTATGCTGCCCGCGCTGTTTTCGGGGTAATTCAGAAGCTCGTTGATTATCCTCCTGTCGGCGGGGTCGGCGACTCTGAGAATCCTCTTGACTATCGTGGCGGGCATTTCGCTGAGTAACTCCACGGTATCGTCAATGAACATGTCCGCCGTAACACGCTCAAGCTCGGCGTCCGAAAGGCAGCCGATAAGGAACTCCTGCTTGTCGGAGGGCAGATTTGCAAAGACCTCCGCAGCCAGATCCTTTGACAACAGGCGGAAAACACGGACACTGCTCTCTGACGGGAGCTCATCCATAATTTCCGCAATGTCGACAGCGTTCATTTCATTAAGCTGTTCGTAAAGATAGTTGTACCTCTTCTGCTCTAAGAGCTCTGTAATCCTTGTCTTTGTCATAGTCTTTACCCTGCATTAAGGATAAAGCAATGCGGTAAAGCCCTTTTGCACAGACAAAAGCGCACAACAAAGGACCATGCGTTATATGATAATAATGCTTATCATATCACGCAGCCTTATGGCAGAAAGCGCAAATACACTCAGAAATTAAAAGAGACAGCTATGGCTTTTCTGCCCGATGTGCTTATTCTGTTGTCTGTTACAATACTTCGGCTACTGTCACCGCGACTGCCATCGTCCATAACTGCATCTCCTTTTCTTAGTATTTGCCGCAAAGTAAGTTTTTATAGCAAACATAAAATCTGCCGCAAAACCCTTTGCTTCTGAAGAAGAAAATCCCGTCGGACAAACACTTCTTCAGCATTTTAATTGTATTCTTATTAGTCAGGTGTGTCAAGCATCAAGAAGCAATCTTAAACAATTCGAAACATTATTTTTTGTTTATTTTAATAATATTTCGCTTGTCTTAAAGGGTGACATGCGCACCTTTGAAGGGGGTCGGGGGTGAGATTGTTAAGAAATGCGGGAATCAGGATAAAGCGGCATAAACAGCTTGTCCCCTGCCAATAATTTATTACAATTCTGTGAATTTTAAAAAAAGGTATTGATTTTTTCACCGTATCGAATACAATAGATTTTAGCACTCAATGATTTAGAGTGCTAATAAAATGCAAAAAATACTATTATATATTGTTGGGAGGAATCAAAATGACACTTAAACCGCTTGGTGACAGAGTTGTCGTGAAGTTCGTCGAGGCGGAGGAAACCACTAAGGGTGGTATCATCCTCGCTGCCACAGCACAGGAGAAGCCTCAGATTGCTGAGATTATCGCTGTCGGCCCCGGTGGAATCGTAGACGGTAAGGATGTCATTATGGAAGTTGAAGAGGGCGACAGGGTCATCCTCAGCAAGTACGCCGGCACAGAGGTCAAGATTGGCAGCGACGAATATGTCATCGTCCGCCAGAGCGATATTCTTGCAATAGTTGAATAATTTATCTGACAGGAGGAATTCACATGGCAAAGCAGATTCTTTTCGGCGAAGAAGCCCGCAAGGCTTTACAGGTCGGAATTGACAAATTAAGCAATACCGTAAAAATAACACTTGGTCCCAAGGGCCGCAATGTGGTTCTTGATAAGAAGTACGGTTCACCCCTTATCACTAACGACGGCGTTACAATCGCAAAGGAAATCGAGCTTGAGGACGCTTTTGAGAACATGGGCGCTCAGCTTGTTAAGGAAGTTGCCACAAAGACAAACGACGTAGCAGGCGACGGTACCACGACAGCTACAATTCTTGCTCAGGCTCTTGTAAGAGAGGGCATGAAGAACGTTGCAGCAGGCGCAAATCCCATGGCAGTCAAGAGAGGCATCCAGAAGGCTGTCGACGCTGCAGTTGAGGCTCTTAAAGAGAACGCAAAGCCCGTATCAGGCTCTGACGACATCGCAAGGATTGCCACAATCTCCGCAGGCGACGAGCAGATCGGCGATCTTATTGCCGAGGCTATGGAGAAGGTATCCTCCGACGGCGTTATCACCATCGAGGAGTCAAAGACCGCCGAGACATACAGCGACGTTGTCGAAGGCATGCAGTTTGACCGTGGCTATATCTCACCTTATATGGTAACAGATACAGATAAGATGGAGGCTGTCATCGACGACGCTTACATCCTTATCACCGATAAGAAGATTTCGAACATTCAGGAGATTCTGCCGTTGCTTGAGCAGGTTCTTCAGGCAGGCAAGAAGCTTGTCATCATCGCCGAGGACATCGAGGGCGAGGCTCTTGCCACAATCCTTGTAAACAAGCTCCGTGGCACCTTCACCTGCATAGGCGTTAAGGCTCCCGGCTTCGGCGACAGAAGAAAGGAAATGCTCCGTGACATCGCTATCCTTACGGGCGGCGAGGTCATCACAGAGGAGCTCGGCCTTGAGCTTAAAGAGACAAAGATGAATCAGCTCGGCCGTGCAAAGCAGGTTAAGATTTCAAAAGAGAATACAATCATCGTTGACGGCGCAGGCAATCCCGACGAGATTAAGGCAAGGGTTGCCCAGATCAGAAAGCAGATCGAGGAAACAACCTCCGACTTTGACCGTGAGAAGCTTCAGGAGCGCCTTGCGAAGCTCGCAGGCGGCGTAGCTGTCATCCATGTGGGCGCTGCCACAGAGACAGAGATGAAGGAGAAGAAGCTGCGCATTGAGGACGCTCTTTCGGCTACTAAGGCAGCCGTTGAGGAAGGCTCGGTCGCAGGCGGCGGCGTTGCCCTGCTGAACACCATCCCCGCTGTTAAGAAGCTCGTTGACGAGGTTGCTGAGGACGAGAAGACAGGCGTTCTTATCGTGCTGAAGGCACTTGAGGAGCCGATTCGACAGATAGCCGCAAACGCAGGCCTTGAGGGCTCCGTAATCATCGACGCAATTAACCGCTCCGGTAAGACCGGCTACGGCTACAACTTCGCAACTGACGAGTACACCGACATGGCTGCAGCAGGCATTCTTGACCCGACAAAGGTTACCCGCTCCGCTCTGCAGAACGCAGCCTCGGTCGCAGCTATGGTTCTTACAACCGAATCGCTTGTAACCGACATTCCCGACCCGAAGGCTGACGCAGCTGCTGCAGCAGCAATGGCACAGGGCGGCGGAATGTATTAATAGAATGCCAAACGCTTAAACCCTCCCGTAAAGACACACCCCGGCTCTTATGAGCACGGGGTGTTTTTTTGCGCCTGAGGCGGGCGGGTTGTGCGGGCGGAGCGGAGGGCGAGGCGGACGGCTGACGGTGGGCGGAGGGCGGGGGTGTGGGTGAAAGGTGTGCCCGACGGGCGGGGTGCGGGCGGTGGGCGCAGGGTGAGAAGGACGGCGCCCATTCTTAGGCGGGTTGCGGGGC
>JAAYOZ010000115.1 GCA_012520115.1 Clostridiales bacterium
CCTGCGGGTGCTGCCCGACGGCGGGGTGGGTTCGGGGGGCGTTCGGCGGTGTGGAGTTGGCGGGGGAAAGGATTGTACGGGCTATTCTATTAAAGCACATATGACGGACTTGACGAAGTGCGGGAGCAGGGGGCGTGGGTGTCCGTCAGGGCAGGGGCTGTCTGTGTCGGGTGCGAAATCGGGGTATCCGGTAATTCTTTTTGTGGCTTTGCGGCATACCTCGCAAAGCCATTATACAGCCTCAGAATTTGTAATAAAATTGAGCCCCTTATCACAGAAGGCGATAGGGGCTCTCAGAATCATTTAGATCTAATACGCAGTTCCCTTGAATGTATAGTATACCATATTAAATCTTGGGACTGTTATTGATTGCCCCAAAATATTCTCATAAGTCTTCAGCCCGTCTAATTCTCCCCACATTTTTATGTAATCATCTTCAAGTATCCTCTGTTCATCTGGACTTTTTCTTTCATAATATACGTATATTTTATCTGCGTGTATCACGCCAATAGGTTTCGCTAACAAAACCACTTCATCTCCGCTTTCCAATACTTGAAAAACCCTTACGGTGAAATAGGCTTTTTTACCGATGTATTTTTGCGGGTAGCGTACCACATCTTCGTAAGCATGTTCCTCACAGGATTGTTTATACATATCTTCAACTATAGTATTAACGGCTACTCGATATTCTGTATCGTAAAAAGAGTCTAATATGGGATAATCATCAATCACATAGTGTCCGTCTTTCGGCACTAAATCGAGACAATAAAATATACTATCTTCAGAATTTAACACTTCAAGATTAAGTGATACGATATAATAACCTGCTCTCGAAAAAACTTTAGAGCAATTATCGCTGATTTTAGAAACAATCTCAAAATACTTTTTCACATTATCCTGAGGAGTTGCTTCGTTAACATAAATATAAACAATAGCTGCAGTGCTATTATCTATATCATTATGAATTTCAGTTATCTTTATGTTTTTCCATACCTGAGATACAGTTCCGAAGACTTGGCCTTCAGTTAATCTTTTCTCCGAAATATAGAAGGGTTCCTCTGTGATTTCAGCTTCAGTTTCAGCTATTGTTTCAGTTTCAGATTCCGTACTATTTTCAAATTCAGTTTCAGTTTCAGTATCTGTCTTTGTTTCTGTCTCAGTTTTTCCGGCTGAAGATATACGGTCTGAAGCAATTCCAACCAAGCCTATGCAGAAAAAAACCGCCACCAGAATGCCGGCTATTCGTATAGGCTTTTTAAGCTTTGCCAGAAGAAAACACGCAACTGCACTTGCTATAACTCCTACCGTTCCAATGATTATCAGAACCACTAATGTTCACCCCTTTTTATTTGCAGTTATTCTACCAAATATTGTTACTTATTTCAACATATTTTGCATCTTTTTACTTGCTGTTGCATGCAGACCGATTAATTCAAAACGCTGTTTTTTGTTGCCAATCGTTAAGACTTATTCGCAAGTATAAGAAAACCGAGAGGCGATAGAGCCGCTCTCGGTTTTTTGATTGTTTTTTATGGTTTGAGGAGGTTTAGAGGACTTCCCACTCGAAGAGGGATTTGTCGAGGTCGGTTATAAGGTCGATGCTTTCGGCTTCGGCTTTGAGGGGGACTGCGAGGGTGTAGAGGGTTTTGCCGCCGAGCTTTTCAATGCGGCAGGTGTATGAGGGTTCGAGGATATGGCCGTCAAACTCGTTGGCAACATTCCTCGGACGGTTCGAGGGGATAAGCTCCCACCTGCCGTCAATGCAGCCGATATTCAGTCCGTAATACAATGGCACTGTGTCTTTTTCACCGTTCATATATGTAATCACATACTCGCCGAGGTAATCCTTTTTTAAGTCGATGAAATGGCCGTCCACAAAGGGGCCGTGCTCGTTTCTGAGGTTCACGGCGTGGCGTATCTCCACATGCCTGCCTTCGAGGGTTTTATGGTTCCTGAATCGGTAGAGGATGTCTGAGGCCTCGGTGATATTCTCTATGAAATTCTTTTCGCTGTATTCGGGGTTCCAGAGCATCATCGAGGACAATGCAAGCCCGATAAGGATTCTATTTCGCTGCATGTGGGGGATGTCAAGGCGGCTCCAGTTGGAGATGCAGATGCCCTGAACGCCCTTCTTATGCCTTGTTTTCCAGTCGTCCATGCCGATTGAGGAGAAATTGCCGAAAATCAGTGTAAAGCCCCTTTCATAGAGCTGGTCCTCGCACTCCTTATTTACGCCCCAGTACCAGTGGAAGATTTCTATTTCCTTAGAAATCATATCCCTTGCCTTGTAGGTTTCGGGGATGTAAAGGTGGGGGATGTCCGTATACCTCTCGAGGCCGCCTGCCGCCTGCCCGTCACGGGCGAAGAAAGCAAGGAGCTTCTCGCCCCAGAGCATGGTGCCTACGCCCTTTTCCTTTAAGAATGCGTGGATTTTATTTATATCCTCGGCATATATCTCATTGCTGTCCTTGTCTTTGCACAAGGGGCAGAGCTTCATTGTATAATACTCGTCGTGACCTATGTTGATTCTCTTAGGGCGGAAAACCTCTATGACCTCGGTCAAAACATCAAACAGAATCGCATAAGATTCGGGTTTCGAGGGGCAGTAGGTGTCCGGCCACGGGTCCTCCTGCCTTTCGCCTAAGTCCTTGTGCCTTGTAAGCAGATAGTCGCTGTGGCTGAGGCTCGGCACTTCGGGTATGACCTCAATGCCCCTTTCATTGCAGAAGTCCACAAGGCCTCTGACCTCGTCCTGTGACAGATAGTAGCCTCCGCCGTTTTCGGAGTGGATTGCATTCTTGTGAAAATTGAATTGCTTCTTAAACTTTTCGGTTGAGCCGGGGTCGTCACGGAACATATCGCAGTACTCGACCCAGCCCTCGTTTATTTCCGGGTGAAGCTTGTACTCCATGGCTCCGCCAACTTCCATCATAACGGTGTTGAAGCCGAAAAAGCCGCAAAGCTCCACAATCTCATAAAAGCTCTGAATGTCCTCCCTTGCGGGGATGTAGAGCTTAAGACCTCTGAAGGGTGCACAGGGGGTGTTGTAGATGCTGCCGTCAGGTATGCCGCCGGTGAGCATATATCTCTTTATAGCACCTGCGGCGAAGTATAGTCCCGCCTTTGTGGCTGAAAGGGCAGTCAGGCTGTCGCCCTCGGAAATTATTATGTAGGCATCCGACAGGGGGGCAGGTGCTGCGGGGAAAAGCCTGCTTGCCTTCTCCGACAATTCGTTCTTTGAAATGAGCTTAAATTCGGCGGTCTTAATCTCTCCGTTTTCAGCCCTTACATCAAGGGACTTGTCCAGAAAGTCAAATTCCGAAATGACGGTGAGCTGTGAGTGCAGTTTCTTAGCCGCTGACGATAATGAAGTGAAGCTGTCAAACATGACGGTTCTCCTTTTAATTTGCTTTAGTATAGCTTACTCTTAACACATTGTTTCGTCAATGAAAAAAGGCAGGATTTCTCCTGCCTTTAGTGTTTGTTTTTTACTGAGTCTTAAGAGCGTTGTTAAGGTCGTTGCCTATCTCCAGACGTACCGATGCAAGCAGTGAATCGTCAAGGGTGTAGTCAGTAAGGGTGTTTGTTACCTTTGCAATCTTCTTGTTCACATAATCCCTGCCGAAAAGCTGCTCGGCCATTGTCAGGTACTCGAAATCCTCGATGGTGTCGGAAATCTGCTCAAGTCTCATGGAGGATACGGGGCCGTCCGGGCCGGGATAGAGCAGTGAGCCGTCGCCGAAGGTGTCATAGCCGGTCCACGGGGTTGTGAGGGCGTCTGCCCACGGTGAAACAACGTCCTTCCAGTAGGTCGTATCCCAGTAAAGGAAGCCGTTTACATTATACTGCTTCTGCTGCCAGCCGAGGAGTCTTGCCCTGATGCCTTCCCAGTGAGTGAATACGTTTGTGTATCTGCCTCTTGGGCTGCAGCATACATACCACCATATCTGCGAGCCGTCTGCCCTGCGCTCTTCAATCTGCTGACGGAAGGTCTTATCGCTGAACAGGTCGGACTCGGGGCAGGCTATGTTGCTCTTGCCGGCCTGAAGCTGTGCGGAATAATAGGTCTTGCCGTCCTCTTTAAAGCTTACGCAGTTGAAAGGGGTGACCATATTGTAGCCGGGGCAGAGTCTCGAAAGTCTTTCGACCACTCTGTTGTAGTTTTCATAAGCCTCCAATGAGGTAGGCTCGTCTACCG
This sequence comes from Clostridiales bacterium, assembly GCA_012520115.1. Lineage (GTDB taxonomy): Bacteria > Bacillota > Clostridia > Oscillospirales > Acutalibacteraceae > DTU053. Next base: position 4,199 of record JAAYOZ010000115.1, read on the forward strand.
GATAGAAGTAGCCCTTCTTTGCCCATTCGGGGTTGGACTGAACCTTCTGATATGCCGCCACGAGCTTGGCATCATCGCCTGAATAATAGGGAATGACGAAGGAGGTTACTCTCGGGTCGCTCATGTACTTGTCCGCTTCGTCGGAGAGGATGTCAACGGGGAGATTGTAAGGAGATATCTTTCTGCTTACAAGATACTCGTAATACTTCTCATACATCTCCTGCGAGCGGGCTGCGTCATTGCCTAATTTATAATAATTGTCGAGATTATAACGGCTCAGTCCGAAGGCTGTGGTGCTTGACGGAGTTTCGGGCAGCTCGAAATCCCATACGGTTGCGTATACTTCCGCAATCATCTGGAGCTTGTCATCGTCGTGACCGCTGCTCTTAACGGTGACGGTTGCCTTGTATGTGCCCGGCTTTGTGTCCTTGTCGGCGTGAGCCTGAATGTAGAACGGGAAGTTCTGACCTGCGGGCAGAGGGATAACCTTTGTGCCTGTCAGCGGCACGAGGGCATCCGGGAAGGTGCCGTAGTTCTTGTCACTGACGCAGGAGATGTACTGCTCCTCAAAAATGTTGGTCTCCAGCACATCGCCGTTCTCGTTTACGAACTCGGTAAACTCGATTGAATACCTTCTGTGTGTACTCCTGAGCCTTGAACGGATGACAATCTGGCATGCCTCATATTCGTTTCTTGCAAGGTGGATATTGTAGGATTCTTTCTTACCTATCAACTCGTTCTTGCCTACCTTATATGTTGCGTCATAGAAGCTGTAAGACACAACTGCGTCCTTGTCATAATATACGCCCTGAATGTCAAAATTCAGCCCGAGCGCATATATCCCGGTCATAAGGTACACAAGAATTTTACTTAATGCCTTCCTGATAGTAATTCTGACGTTTGCGGCACCAAACACTTTGATTTCCTCCTTTAATTGTTGCGGGACAGCAGACTAAGCTGTATAAAATGACGCCGAAACGGGAAAAGTTTGAAAATTTCGAACTTTTCCGAACCCGCGGGATTTTGTGCAAGTTTGATATTTTCGGCTCAGAAAACAGCGTTCTGCTGTTCATATCACCCAACAGTTTAACATCTGCAAAAATCGTTGTCAATCAAATCTTGTCAAATGGGGTTTTATAAGATTGTTGGGGTATTAACAAATAAAAAAAACTGTATTATAATGTAAAAAACCTAAATACTAAAGGAGAATTGCGACATGACTAAGATCATTGCTCACAGGGGCGCATCTAAAGCGGCACCTCAGAACACGCTTGCGGCTTTTAAAAAAGCAAAGGCTTTCGGGGCTCACGGTTTTGAGAATGATGTTCACTACACCAAAGACGGCGTTATAGTTGTCTGCCACAACTATACTGTCGAAGCCACCTCCAACGGTCAGGGAGCAATCAGTGAGATGACCTTCGAGGAGTTAAGAAAGCTTGACTTCGGCTCATACTTCTCACCCGAATTTGCAGGTGAGAAGATTCCCACCCTCGCAGAGTTCTACGAGGTCGGAAAGGGTCTGGATATACTTAATGTGGAAATCAAAACTCCCCTTGACAATAACCTGAGCATCGTTAAGGGCGTTATAGATATGGCTAAGGAATGCGGCGTCTTTGACAGCCTGCTTATCTCCAGCTTCAACGAGGGCGTATTAAGGGAAGCAAGGCGTCTTGACGACCATGTAATGACCGGCGTTCTGTATGACCCCCGCTGCGAGATAGCAGAGAAGGTCATGCCCGACCCCTTCGGCTTTGCAAAGGATGTGGGAGCCACGCATCTGCACCCCGTCTTCCTGCTTGTTGACGAGGGCTATCTTGAGAAGGCCCATGAGCGTGGCTTTAAGGTCAATGTCTGGACTACTAACCAGGACTATGCAATCAAAACCTTTATAGAATGGGGCAGCGACGGCATCATCACCGATGTTCCCGATTTAGCTCTCAAGATTCTAAAGGACTTTTCAGCGTAAACTAACCGGAGGCTAAATGGAAAACTCATTTAAAAGAGCTGTAAAAACCCTTGAGCTTGATAAGATTTTAGAGCGCCTTGCAGGCCTTACCGCCTGCAGGGACGCTTATGATATGGCCCTTTCGATTGTGCCGGAAACAAGGCTTAATGAGGCGAATTTCCTTTTAGAGCAGACAAAGGACGCCTATGCACTGACAGCCCGCTTTGCGGCACCCTCCTTCAGCGGCCTAAAAAATGTTGACAACGCCCTGGCAAGGGCGGCGGCAGGCAGCTCCCTTTCCACAAGGGAGCTATTGGACATTGCCGAATCCTTAAGGGTCATACGCTCTTTATCCGAATGGCGCAAGAGGAATTCCGGCGGCGGGGCGAATCTCGACCCGCTGTTTTCCGCCCTTGTGCCGAATAAATATTTAGAAGAAAGCATTACCACCGCTATAATTTCGGAGGATGAAATCTCGGACAACGCCTCCCCGACTCTTGCAGACATAAGGCGCAAAATCCGCCGCAAGACCTCAGGGATTAAGGAGCAGCTTGAGAGCTTTATCCGCTCCCCCCACTACCGCAAGCTGTTGCAGGAGCCGATTGTCACACAGCGAAACGACAGGTATGTCATACCCGTAAAGGCGGAGCACAGAAGCGAGGTTGCGGGCCTTGTCCATGACACCTCCTCAAGCGGCGCAACGGTGTTCATAGAGCCTGCATCGGTGGTGGAGGCTAATAACGAGATTCGCATGCTTTTAAGCGAGGAGCGGGACGAGATTGAGCGTATTATCGCCTTTCTATCCTCCGAAGCGGGCAGCTTTGAGGCCCCCATTAAGGAGAGCGTCAGAATTGCGGCGGAATTAAATCTTATCTTCGCAAAGGCTTCCCTTGCCTATGCTATGAAGGCCTCGGCGCCTGTACTGAACAACAAGGGACTGATAGAGCTTAAAAAGGCAAAGCACCCGCTTATCCCCGCAGACAAGGTCGTGCCGATTGACATAAGGCTCGGCTTTGATTATGACGCTCTGATTATCACAGGCCCTAATACCGGCGGCAAGACCGTTTCCATAAAGACCCTCGGACTGCTCACCTTAATGGCCATGTGCGGGCTTATGATACCCGCCGCCGAGAACAGTCAGGTCTGCGTCTTTAAGGGCGTTTTTGCCGATATAGGCGACGAACAGAGCATTGAGCAGAGTCTGTCCACCTTCTCATCCCACATGACGAACATTGTCAGGATAATCGAGGAGTGCGAGGGCGGCTCCCTTGTGCTGATAGACGAGCTGGGCGCAGGCACGGACCCCATTGAGGGTGCGGCGCTTGCCATATCGATACTCGAACACATAAGGCAGAAGGGCGCAAAGATTGCGGCCACCACGCACTATGCGGAGCTGAAGGCCTATGCTTTGCAGACACAGCGGGTCGAAAACGCCTCCTGCGAGTTTGATGTGTCGACCCTGAAGCCCACATACCGCCTGCTGACGGGCGTTCCGGGCCGCTCGAACGCCTTTGCCATATCCGAAAGGCTCGGCCTGCCCTCGGAAATCACCGACAGGGCGAAGGAAATCGTATCCACAGAGAATGTCAAGTTTGAAAGCCTTGTGACCTCCCTTGAGGAAAAACGCTCCGAGGCAGAGCAGAAGCTTGAAGAGGCTAAGGAGAAAGAGCTTGAGGCTCAGAGGCTGCTTGAAGAAGCGAAGGAGAAGCTCGAAAAGGCAAGGCTTCAGAGCGAAAAGGAGGCCGAAAAGGCACGGTCAGAGGCTTTAAGGTTTGCAGAGCGTGCAAAGCGTGAGGCTAATACCTTTATGCTGGAGCTTGACAAGATAAAGCAGGAGAGCGAAAAGATAAAGGAAAAGGGCGGCGCACAGGAGTTAAGGCGGCGCTTGAGGCAGGGCATTAACGCTCTGGAGGATTCATTAAATCCCGTATCCGTCAACATGCCCGCTTCAGCCGTAATCGATGACGAGCCGCCTAAGACATTAAAGGCCGGCGACAACGTTTTGCTTATAGACATGGGCTGCGAAGCCGAGGTAGTCAGCTTTAACGAAAAGGCTGACACCGCAGAGGTGCAGATAGGCGGCATAAAGATGCGTGTTGAAAGGGAAAGGCTCAGGCTCACGGGCAGGAAGAAAAAGGCAAAGGGCAATTCCTCAGACACAATAAGCACCGTCAAAAACGTAAAGGCAGAGCGCAAGGTGCTGGCAAGCGAGGACACCCGCTGCGACATCAGGGGACTGAATGTGGAGGAGGCTCTGCCCATAGTCGACATAGCCATTGACAATCTGGCGATTGCGGGGCTTAACGAAATCACCATCATCCACGGCAAGGGCACGGGCAAGCTGCGTGCGGCGGTGCATTCCCATTTAAGAAAGCATCCGCAGATAAAGTCTTTCAGGCTCGGCACCTTCGGCGAGGGCGAGACGGGCGTAACCATTGCACAGCTTAAATAATTTACCAATGTATAATAAATTTACCTTTGCGTTTTGGGCTTGTCCTCTTTAAATCTATGTGCTACAATGGAAAATAGCTGAATAGTTTAAATGGGTGGGGGAAATTATGAACAACAGAATAAAGCTGCTTGCGGCTGTACTTATTATAGCTACGATAGTTTTTGCCTTTGTCATCGGAGCATCAAGCGTGCTTGCCGGTGACATCAACAAGGACGGTAAGGTTCAGGCCGGCGACGCAAGGCTTGCGCTTCGCCATGTGGCAAAGCTCGACACATTGAAGGGCGAGCAGTTCAACATTGCGGATATGGACGGTGACGGCAAGGTCAATGCTTCAGACGCAAGGATGATTCTGAGAATTGCGGCAAAGCTCGACCCGGAGCGTCAGATGCCCACCTCCGCAACCACCACTAAGCCTACTACAACAAAGCCTTCAACCACATCGCCGACCACGACACAGCAGAGCATAAACCTTGTAAACGATGACGGCAAAGGCAAAAACGACGGAGAGGTCACTTTATTCTAAATATGTACTGACGGGATTTATCGTTTTTGCGGTAAATCCCTTTGTCTGAATTAAATCTTCGGAGGAAAATATGTCTTACACAAGAAAGTACTTTGAGATTATCCATAAAAAGCTCGATGAACTGCTCGAATCGCAGGAGGAGAACATAAAGGCCCTTGCGGTGAAACTCGTTGACACCGTGGAAAACGGCGGCAAGGTCTTCTTTTTCGGCTGCTCCCATGCGGGCATGCTGGCTCAGGAGGCTTTTTACAGAACAGGCGGGCTTGTCATTGCAAACCCGATTCTGCCAAAGGGTCTGACCCTTGACACGGTGCCGGTGACTGACACCTCCGTACTCGAAAGAAAGGCCGAATACGCCCATGAGATACTTGACTCCACGCCGATTTCAAAGGGCGATTTGCTTGTTATTCATTCGGTATCCGGCAGAAACGGCGTGCCTGTGGAAATGGCAATCGAAGCAAGGAAAAGGGGCATCTTTACTGCGGCGATTACGAGCCTTACATATTCAAAGGCTTCTCCGTCAAGACACGAAAGCGGCAAGAGGCTCTTTGAGGTCTGCGACATGGTGCTTGACAACGTGGGCGAAATCGGCGATGCGATTCTCACTATCGACGGCTTTGCGGAAAAGACCGCTCCCACCTCCACCATTATGGGTGCGGCGATTATCAACTCCCTTTGCGCCGAGGCCGTGGCTCTCTTTGTTGAAAGAGGCATTGAGCCGCCCGTGTTCAGAAGCGCAAACATTGACGGCGGCGACGAGTACAACGCCCGTATGTTCGAAAAGTACAAGGACAGGATAACCTATATGTAAAAATCGAAGTCTGTGGGGAATCTCCCTCACAGACTTCTTAGGATGCAATCATTTAAGACGTCATTCCGCTTATGATTTTTAAGGAGCAGTAACCCCTTCTATCATAAGCTATATTCAAATGAACAGCCTTTCGGCTATAAAGTCGGACACCGCTGCTTTACGGCACCAGACCGATAGCAGGACATCGCAAAAATTCTTTGGGCTTCATCATATTCAAGAACCAACCAGTAATCAAACAAATCGAAATCACAAAAACGAATTTTTGCTTAATTTCGGTGTCCGCTATTATTTTTGACAGGGTATATTCGTTTCATTCCTGAGAATTTTAAGTTTTTGAGGAAATTTTTAAAGAAGGTAAACCGTTATGAAAACGCTTCTTCATATTTGCTGCGCTCCGTGCTCGGTTATGTGCATTGACACATTGCGTAATGAGGGCATCGAGCCGGTCGGATTCTGGTACAATCCGAACATTCAGCCCTATACTGAATACAAAAGCCGCCGTGAAGCATTAAAGGAATACGCAAAAAGTATCGAGCTGCAGCTTGTCTTAGAGGACGAATACAATTTAAGGGAATTTGTGAAAAATGTTTCGCCGAATTTCGACGAGCGATGCGAATACTGCTATACATTCCGAGCCGACAAGGCGGCGGAGTATGCCGCAGAAAACGGCTTTGACTCTTTTACCACGACGCTTCTTATAAGTCCCTATCAGAACCATGAGCTTTTAAAGGAGGTTTTCGCTAAAGCGGGCGAAAAGCACGGCGTGGAGTTTCTTTACAGGGACTTCAGACCATATTTCAGAGAGGGTCAGGCTAAAGCGAGAGAGCTTGAACTATATATGCAGAAATACTGCGGCTGCGTCTTCAGCGAGGAAGAAAGATACAACAAAAAAATGTTTAAGAAATAAAAAATGCCCCGACTTATTGTCGGGGTTTGCTTTTGTCCGTTCTCCGGCGGGTTCTCATAAAAATTTCCCCCGACTTTTGGTCGGGGGTTTGTTTTTAGAAAAGGTTGCCTAAATCGCCGAGAATCAGCTTTAATGCTGTAAAAATTGCCTTGAGCATAGCAATAAAGCCGGTGTCATGGGGTGTGGGCTCAACGAGCTCATCGGGAGCGGAGGTATTATCGGTCACTGTGTAGCTTAATACGACTCTTGTGGCGTGGTGGTCTGTGTATGAGCCGCCGTTTTCATTGAGGACCTTGAACATATCGATGCTTACCGGCTCGAACTCAACGCCGCCGCCGTTCTTGAACATAACCTTGTCGATGGACTCGCCTATCTCGTACTCCTCAAAGACGGGCTCCGGTACATACTGACCGTCGTTGCAAAGCTCTACCCATGTCTCCGTAAGGCCTGCGGGGAAGATAAGCAGGTTGAGCATATCGGTCTTCTCGTCCCTTATTCTTGCGTTAAAGTCGCCGAGGACTATAAGAGCTCTGTCATGGGTTCTTCCGTTTATGTGCTCAACGAGCTGTCTGTAATTGTCACGCCTTGCAGCTACCGAGCCGTCATCGCCGCCTGCGTCTGCATGCAGAACATAGAAGTCAATGTAGACGCCCTCTGCAATCTCGACTACCGAGTACAGGAAGCCCTTCGGGGTCAGCTCGTCGGTTGCGCCCTTAAATACGCCGGATCTCTTTTCCCAAGTGTTTCTCTCTATATTATAAACAGGCATCTTGGAGAAGATATTCAGACCGTCGCCGAGGGGAATGGGGCCGCTTGTAAAGGTCTTAAAGGGGAAGTTTGTCATCTCGGCGGCAAGGTTTGCGTGGAAATTGAAGTCCTCCTGAACGCCTATGATGTCAGCCTCAACATTGTTCAACAGTTTGCCGAGTGCGGTCGCTTTAATGGGGCCGGGCAGATAATCGGAGCCCTGAAATGCGCCCACAACCGGCAGGCCGGAAACATTGTAGGACATTACGGTAAGCAGATTTTCTTCTGCGCTGTCCTCGGCAAAGGCCGCAAAGGACACGCTGAAAAGTAAAAGGGTAAGGGCAAGAATAACTGCGATAATTCTTCGAACTTTTTTCATAAAGCCTCCTGTTTTTATATGATTTCACCGATGTGGTGATAGATTTAAAAGCCGCCTTTGAAAAGGCCGTAGCGTCCGCTGCCGAGCTGGCGGTACAAATCCTGCGGGGTTCTGATTCTCTCATGGAACAGCATGCCGCCCCTTGCAAGATGCTCCAGGTAATGATAGTCGGAGCCGGAGCTTTGATTAAGTGAGTGCAGCTCTGCCCAGGCTTCGGCAATGGAATTCCTTGAGTCGTGGCCGTGGTGACCGTTGTGAACCTCAATGCCGTGCAGGTATTTCGGGTTCACGATGTTCATATGGTCCCTGAAGGGGTGCGCCTGATATATGTAGAAATTGTTCTCGTCAGCTATTTTCTTAAATTCCTTTATGCTGAGGTAGTAGGGTTCCGGGTTTGCTCTGAGCCACTCCTCGGTGAAACCGTAAATCAGATAGTCGTTTTCGCTCTCGTTCACAAAGCGAAGCTCCATGCCGAGAATTACGTCAAAGCTCTCGTCCTCTGCCGCCTTGACCAGCCTGTAGCCGCTCATAAAGTGGTCTACCTTTTTGTCCCATGACACTTCGCCGAGCTTGTCAAATGCCCAGGGTACCATGTGGTCGGTCACGACTATGCCGGAATAGCCCTTTTCTTTATAGAATTTACCCGAATCAGCGCCTGAGACCCTTCCGCAGCTGCTGACCTCTGATGTATGCAGGTGCATTTCGTACAGGTATTTCATTTTAGCCTCCATAGGAAAAAGCAAAATATCCCCCGGTGCTTTAAAGCAAAAGCTCCCGGGGATAGATTATTTTGAAGCTTATGCAAAAGACATTTAAGCGAGTGACTGTATTTTCTTGTCTTGCCGCTCGCTTAAAAACAATAGCGGCGGGTTATTTCTTGACTTCCTCAACCAGTTTCATAAACTCGGTGACTATTGTGGACGCCGTATTCTCGCCGACGGATACGGACTCCTCATAGTGCAGGGGTGCGAAGATGCTGCCGAAGTCGTTGTCGGGCACTATGTAGCCGATAGAGTCGTTGCAGAGACCTATGCCCACAAGACCCTCGCCTGCAATGTCGGTGAGGCTCGGCATAGCCCAGTCTACCCTGTTATAGGCTTCGCTTGACTTGAAGAAGCCGCCCTTCAATATTTCGGGCATAAGCTCGCCGGGAACTAAGGCAAGCTTCAGGGTTTCGCCTATCTCCGCATAGCCTATCTCAGTAATTACGCTGATGTCGTCCTTCTTGCCCGAAGTCTTAACCATGACATTGTTGGCAATCATCAGCTTGCCGAGGACATGATAGAGATGGTTTGTGGCCTTGAGGATGACTTCCTTATGGCGGATATTGAGTATGGGCTTGACCTTCTCGTAAGTCTCCTCGGGCAGGTTGTAAAGGTACTCTGCCACGCCCTCGCCCATCTTCTTGTATGGCGGGTCGTCCTCATTTGAGTCGGAGGCTTTAAAGGCGCCCTTATTGCTTGCAACTGCCGCCTGCGGACCCTGGAAGAACACAGCGTTCTCGCCGAGTTTATGCAGCTTGTTGCAGATATGATAGGGATAGTCGCCGCTGACCATTTTGTTCTTATCCGGGAAGGAGGTGGGGTGAGCCGCCATCATAACAAGCCTTGTGGGCCTCTTGTCCTTGTCGTCGGGTACGAATCTGAAGGTGGTGATTTCGTCAACGACCACGTTCGGCGGCCTCTTGTCCCTTGCATAGCCCCTGCCCTCTACGGTTGCCCTGTAAAGTGTGCCCGGGGTCATGCTATTTACGGCTCTCTTTATGGAATCCACGGCAATACCGAAAATCAACTCCATATGCTTCGGATTCTTGCCGGTCTTTATCTTTTCAAGCTCGTTGTTTTTAACGGCCTTGAAGTTATTGGGGATAATCTCCTTTAAATCGCCCCAGAGACCCTGGGTGTCGATGCCCGAATGGCAGTGGGTTGAGGAGATATTGATGCTGACTATGTTGTTTTCCTCAGCGAAGTCCTTAAGGCGATTTCTGATTTCCCTTACATCGCCGGAGCTGAAGCCGACTGCGTCAAGCACGCCGAAGACGACGGTGCCTCTGCCGCTGCCGTCGTTTAATGCTACGCAGCGGAACATAAGTCCGTCAAGGACGCCCTCGACCCTGTTCGGGGGCATGCTCAGATAGCCGCCCAGATAGTATTCGCCGGTGGAGATATCGTCGGGTATTATGCTGTCGCAGGCAAAGCCGAGGCTCCACTTTGCGCCCCTTCTGGGCTTGTCGATGAAGGTCTCATGACCCTTCATAAAGCCTTCGCTGTCAAAGTCTATTAGATGCGGCATGGGAGGCTCGGGGAGTACGGTGGAAATGCCCCTCAGTACGCTGAAGACGGTCTTATTGCCCGTGTCGTACAGCTTGCGCTTGTTCTCGTCCTTTTTAAGCTCCTGCTGAAGCTTTATGGTCACAGCCGAGCCGGCTGCGAAGGCGGCTGCGGATAGGAATGCTGCCGTTCTTTTTTTCATTATCTTCCCCCCTGTTGAAAATTTACCGAAAAAGCAACTATTACTTTATTGTAGTTTAAGCCTTTAAAGGACTTAATTCAAGACTTTTTGAGTTAAAAATAAAAATACTGCCCCTCATTTTTCTCAAGGGGCAGTTAAAATTATGCTTTAATTATCCAGAATTCACTCAGCATGACGCCCATGTGCGGCTCGCCGAATTCGAGCTCCAGACAGCCGTTTTTGAAAACGGAAGCCGGTATGAGATATGTGGCCGACTCAAAACCGGGGGCAAGCAGCTCTTTGTCAAACTGCTCGTCTGTCTCGCCGCCGAACTGGGGACCCTCATAGATGGTGACGCCGTTTGCCCTGATGTAATGGTGGTTGAATATGGGGTATTTCTCTGACTTGAAGGTGATTCTGAGCTTATAGTCCGTATTCTCAGAGAAACCGCCCAGCTTGCATTTGAAAGTAAGGTTGTCAAAGACCTTCAGCATGGACATGGGCATGACGCCGAGGTTATTCGGCCTGTCGCCCTGGAAGTTGATGTAGAACTCGCCCTCCTGCCTTACGCCTAAGACATCAAAGCCGTGCTCTGCAAGGGAGTAGTAATACTCGTCAGGGGCTACCTTGTTCCTGTTGATTACACGCTCAATAAAGCCCGCTCTCTCGTCCTCGGGCAGAGTGAGGGAGTGCCTGAACTTATTGATAAGCCACACTCTGTCGGTTATGGGCAGGTCGATAGTATCAAGGGTTGCGCCCCTCTCCCAGCCGTTGTTGCCGTAACGCTCAACATCAAGCTGCATACCTATGAGGTTGAAGAGCTTTTCGCCGAGGACCTCTAAATGCTCCCTGAGTGCCTTGTAATCCTCGTCAAAGTCGGTTTCGAGAACCTTCAGTGCGGCCTCTACGCCCTGCCTTTCTAATGTATAGAGTGCAGAATCGATAAGCTCAAGCTCGAAGATTCTGCGGCGTCTTACTATTGCGTCGCACTCGGCTCTGAACAGGTGCATTACAAAACGCCAGTTCTCCATAAGTGCCGGGTAGTCCCTCATAAGACCCTGCCAGATTTTAAGGGTTGCCTCGATGCCGGGGTTGTCCACCGGGTCGCCGACCCAGTTATGCTCAAAGCCCATGATGCCGTCGACTATTAAATCAGTCGGCACGCCGGGGAAGAACAGCCTTGCATAGTCCTCAATGGACTCCCTTATAGTTACATCCGGGAAGAAGTCCATATTGCTCCAGACCATCTTGTTAAGGTCGTCGTTGACTCCCTCGGAATAGCTTACGCCGCCCACAACATAACGCCTTGTCAGGCGGTGAATCATCTCGTACTCCTTGGGTCTCGGGTTCACGCTCTCACGGCTGAGTGTGGAAGCAAGGGCATAATGCCAGTCGTCATAGGGCCAGTGTACGGGGTATTCGCACCTGACGTTGTGGGTGATGTCGGGATAGAAGCGGATGGGATATTTAGAGGGCAGGAGCGTTCTCAGCTCGTGCATGGGGAAGGCACGGTTAGGGCCTGTGATAACGCCGTCGATTTCATTCGGCAGCTTTTCCATCTCGTCAATAAAGTCGGTGCCCCAGCTTAAAATGTGCTTGGGTCTTTGGGCAGATGGCCACATTTCGGCGTTCGGATGACTCTCCTTGAGAACCTTTGAAAAGGCTATCGCCCTCTTTACAAATTCCTCTGCCTCAAAATCTCCCGGGTCGCCGCCGGGCGGGAAGACCGCATCAATTCGGGGAACACGGGCAAAGAGCTTTTTCCTTCTCTCCACTGCCTCCTCAAGGGTTTTCTCGCAGTTGGGGAACCAGAGGGAAACATCCATGTCCAGCTCGTCGGCAAGGCGGGAGGCCTCCACAAGGAACTCCTCCTCGTCGTACTTCATGAGCCTGTTGCGGTTGGAAACGCCCTTCTCATAGGGAATATGCTCGCAGGTGTTGCAGCCGAAGAACATCATGTCCTTATAATATCTGAAATAGTCATCATAGCTCCATGCATCGTAGGTGTTGGGAGTACCCCTGTAACCCAGCTGATGACCTCTGATTCGCTTGTCGGGCACATAAAGGCCGGAAAGGTCCTTTATGACGGTGATTTTGCCGCCCTTGTACTCGGTCTTGCGAAGGAAATAGCCTATGCCGAACATAAAGCCCCTGATGCCCTTTGCGAGAATCTCAAGGGTATCCTCGTCCATTGTGAGCTTATATGAGTCCTTGTTGGGCAGCTCATCGGCGGTATCGGTGCGCAAAATCACGGCCTTGCCCGTCGCCCTATCGGTTACTTCGGGGGCTGCGCCGGTTCTTATCTGTAATTCTTCTTTAAGTATTTCCGCCGCCTTTTTTTCTTCGGGATTGACGGCGACTATCGAAAGATTTGAAAAATCGTATTTCATTTTGCTCCCTCCTTGTCCTCCATAGTGTAGCACTATATCAGAGCATTTTGCAAGCAAATATTGGCTGTGCATTCAAAAGCACGGGCGCAGGGGGCGGGCTGCAGGCGGGCGCAGGATTCGGGGCGGAG
>JAAYOZ010000116.1 GCA_012520115.1 Clostridiales bacterium
AACCTCCACTCATTATCTCAAACCAACAAAACCAATCTTTTTCATACCTTGCTTAAGGTGCGCTCTGCACGAGCTGCGGCCTTTTCAGCACCCAGCGCCATGGACGAGAGAATATACTGTCTGTCGTTTATTATCCTGTCAAACTCGGCTCTGAAGGGCTTTAATTCCTCCACAACAGCCTCTGCCACAGCCGCCTTAAAGTCGCCGTAGCCTTTGCCCTCGAACTCCTGTTCGATTTCCTCATAGGACTTAGAAGTGCAGGCGGAATAAATGCTCATAAGGTTGTTTATTCCCGGCTTGTTTTCGCCGTAATAGACCCTGCCCTCCGAGTCCGTAACGGCGCTTTTAATCTTCTTGACCATTACATCGGGGGAGTCGAGCATTGAAATAAAGCTCTTTGTATTCGGGTCAGACTTGCTCATCTTCTTTGTGGGGTCCTGAAGCGACATGACCTTCGCCCCGGCCTTGCCTATAAAGGGAGCGGGCACTGTGAACAGATTGCCGTAGAAGTGATTCATCCTTGTGGCAATATCCCTTGCAAGCTCTAAATGCTGCTTCTGGTCCTCGCCGACAGGCACAAAGTCCGACTGATAAATCAGAATATCCGCCGCCATAAGCGTGGGATATGAAAACAGCCCCACATTTACATTGTCCGCATATTTCTTGGCCTTATCCTTAAACTGGGTCATCCTTGCGGCCTCGCCGAACTGCGTATAGCAGTTCAGTATCCATGCAAGCTGACTGTGCTGCGGTACTTGGCTTTGCACAAAGATAGTGTTCTTCTCAGGCGAAAGCCCCAAGGCCAGCAATATGGCGTAAATCTCAATTGTTCTGCTTTTTAAGTCCTTAGGCTCTGTGCGGACGGTGATTGAGTGCAAATCAGCCGCTCCGAAAAGACAGTCATAATCCTCGGCCATCTTAGCCCAGTTCTTAAAAGCGCCGAGGTAATTGCCCAGGGTAGGCGTACCCGTAGGCTGAACAAGACTTAATACAATCTGCTTTTTATTGGTTTCGCTATCCATTGTCTTATCCTTTCAGTTAAACTTCTTGCAAACATTGCCCAGTATTTCAATGCCCCTGACAATCTGCTCGTCAGTCGGGGTCGAAAAATTTAATCTAAAACAGTTGGTGCAGTCGCTCTCGCTTGCCATAAAGGCAGTGCCCGGCACGACGGCCACATCATTGTTTGCGGCCTCCTTGCAGAAATCGAGCATGTTAACGCTTGAGTCAAGCTCGCACCAGATAAACAAACCGCCTTCAGGTCTTACATAGCTTATTCTGCCGCCGAGTTCGCTGTCGAGCTTATCGCACATAAGCTCCATCTTCCTCGAATACACAGAGCGGATAAACTTAATATGCGCCGCCGTGTCATAATCATTCAGCCACCTGTCAAGAATCATCTGACACAGCATGGGGCTGTGCACATCCGAGGCCTGCTTGCCCACGGTCATCTTTGCGGTGATTTCTGCGGGAGCCAGCGAAAAGCCCACTCTCATGCCCGGGGAAATAATCTTTGAGTACGAGCCGGCATAAATCACAATGCCCTCATCGTCAAAGCTCTTAATTGACGGAATATCCTCGCCCTTGTACCTCAGCTCCCCGTAGGGGTTGTCCTCCAAGATAATTACATTATGCTTTAAGGCAAGGGCGTACAGCGCCTTCCTCTTTTCAAGGGACATCGTACAGCCGGAGGGGTTCTGGAAGTTGGGTATGGTGTATATCATTTTGACATTTTTGTCAGTGTTAAGGGCTTCTTCAAGCAGCTCAATATTCATGCCGTCGCTCTCTACGGGTATGCCCTTTAAGACAGCATTATATGAGCGAAAGCAGTTAAGCGAGCCGATAAACGATGGCGCCTCGCAGATTACAGTGTCCCCCTCGTTTAAAAAAACCTTTGAGGCAAGGTCCACGACCTGCTGCGCCCCTGCCGTAATAATAACCTCGTCAAACTCTCTGCCTATATTAAAGCGAGCCTTTAAGTCTTTGGCGATTCTCTCACGCAAGGGAGCAAACCCTTCCGTAACTCCGTACTGAAGGGCGGTGACGGGCTGCTCTTTAAGTATTGCCGAAGAAAGAGCCTCGATAGCATCGGCGGGAAAGACTTCAGGAGCGGGATTGCCTGCGGCGAAGGGTATACACCTGCCGCCGGAAGTGACTTTCAGTATCTCCCTTATGGCCGAGGGCTTTAAGGCGGAGATTCTGTTCGAAAAGACATAGTTCATAAATTAATGTCCTTTGCTCTAAATTAATCCGATTATAAGTTTAACATACTATATAAAAAAAGCAAAGTTTTCCTGATAAAATCTGAACATTCTTTTACGGTAAAAAGCCATAAAGCCGCAAAAAATCCCCGACGAATCGGGGATTTAATTAAAGCTTATTTATCCGTCCTCGGCGTATTCCACTTGTCGATTCTCAGTCTGAAGTTAATCTCTTCCTTTGGCAGCAAGGGCAGCCTTTCTTTCAGTCTTGTCACGCCCAGGCGTATCATGTCATCATAAAGAGCCTCGCCTGTTTTTGCGCTGTTTCTGAAGAATGAAAACTCGCCCCTTCTTGTAAAGCTCTTATAGTACCTGACCTGAATCCTTGCGGACTGAATGTTGTCACGCTCAAACTGATTTTTTGCCATCGATTCCGCCTTGTCGAACCACTCGTCGATTTTCTTTAAATCGGCATTTGAGAGGTAAAGCATTTCGGAGGGGTTGTCGTTGTTTTCAATGTGATTCAGAGCCGCTCTGTCGCTTGAAAAGTCAATATACCTGCGGATGTACTGGAAGCCCTCTCCGTAGAAGGCACGCATAAACTCATTCATATGCTTTTCAAAATCCGTATAGGGGTCCCAGAGAAGCTTTGCAAGCAGATAGGTCTTCAGATGGCTGAACTCGCCGTTGTTATCCAGCTTTCCGTTGCCCTGCTCAAAGACGCTCTTTACATTGTTTTCCGCAAAGAACTGTAAATTCGGCTGCAGAACATATATGTTCGGGAACGGAGCGATATAGTGGGAGAAGTTTGTGGTGTAGTCCCAGATATGAATATTGTCGCAGAGCTCCTTCCATGCCTTTATGTCGTCCCTGAACAGCTTGCCGGACTTATCGAGAACGGGGCAGTCTGCAATCGGATGTGAGAAGCAGCACTCAATGGTGCAAAGCCTCATAACCACGTTCTCCCTCGGCCTTGTAATCGACGGAGCCTTTCTTGTATAGTCATAAGCAAGGGTATCCACAAGTACATCCGGGAACTCCTTTTCAATCACCTCTGCTATGGCGTTTACAAAGCGCAGTAAAGTACCCGCCTGGCTGCCCTCGGCGTCGTCAATGGCCTTGCAGTTGTCACACTCGCAGTAGCCGTCGCCGTCATTCTGCGATATAGATATAATGTCCGCATCGGGGCTTTGTCTTAAGAATTTAAGCGCATTCTCAGTCGCAATCCTTAATACATCCGGATTTGTTAGGCAGAGCTGAGTGGTCTGCCTTTTACCCTCGGTGTAGGCATAGTATTCGGGATGTTCCTCAAAATACTCCTCAGGCGGCACAAGCAGGTTGAAGGTATGTACAAACTCAGGCTCACTGTAAACCATACCGCCGCCGTATTTGCCCGAAAGTTCACGCTTTATAGTGCCGTTAATTTTAAGCGCTACGGCAAAGTCCGTATCACGGGTGCTTCTCCAGTAGACATCACGGTTATAGAATACGGGTATCTGCTCAATTTTCAGGTCCCGCCTTACGCTGACGGTTGTACGCTCGGGAATAACGGTAAAATCCTTAGCGAACCAGCGGCAGCCCTGAGTCTCCTCAAGGAAGGTGTAAACAGAGTAAATCGTGCCACGGTTACCGCCGCCTGAGAGTACCAGCTTTTCACCACTGACGAAGATATTCATTCCGTCCTCGCCCAGCTTCCTGCGGTCAACGGTGAAAGAGTCATCACCCTCACGACTTGTTCTGCCGATGATTATTTCCTTTTCCTGCTCTGGGGTACTGTCGGCGACAATCGGAATCTTTACGCCGCTTATCTGCTTTAAGTATTTCTGCAGGGTCTCGGCTGCAAAGCTCTCACTTTCAGTCGCCTCGGCGCCCTTTACTATCACATATTCGCTTGCCCCGTTGTCGGCTAAGATAATGCGGGGCACGGACATATCAAGGTCAACCGCAATTACCCCGACATCAGGGTCGTATTCTTCCTCGTTCTCGTAGTCCTTATAAACAAAGGGCAGGCCGAAAAAGCTTGAAGCAAGCGTGAAAAATGTCATTATGGCAGCCGTTATCCGTTTAAACATAAGGGGTATTTCCTCCCGTTTATAAAAAACTGTTATGACCTCGGCATATTCCACTCGGTTATTTTCGTCATAAAGTCTATTTCCGACTTCGGCTTTAAGGGAACTCTCTCTTTAATGCGTGTAATGCCGAAGCGCATCAGGTCGTCATACAGAGCCTCGCCGACCTGGGCGTTATTCCTGAGGAGTGCGAATTCGCCCTGCCTTGTAAAGTTCTTATAATACCTTACCTGAATCCTTGAGCACTGAATATGGTCAAGCTCGGCCTGATTCTTCGCCATAGCTTCTGCCTTATCCCACCATTCGTCGATCTTCTTTAAGTCGTTAGAGGACAGATACAGAACCTCAGCAGGATTCATGTTGAGCACAATATGGAAGGCAGAGGCCCTCTCTACCGTGAAATCAATATATCTGCGGATGTACTGATATCCTTCACCGTAGTAGGCACGCATGAACTCATTCATATGCTTCTCTATGTCGGTATAGGGGTCCCACAGAAGCTTTGCCAAAAGGTAAGCCTTAAGCTGTGCAAATTCGCCGTTGTTTACTATCTGATATTCGCCCTGCTCAAAGACGCTCTTTACATTGTTCTCTGCAAAGAACTGAATGTTGGGCTGCAGTACCGCAAAGTTGGGGTAGGGGGTCAGATAGTGAGAATAGTTCGTAGTATAGTCCCAGATATGGATATTGTCGCAGATTGCCTTCCATTCTCTGATGTCGTCGGTAATCCTCTTGCCGCTCTTATCGAGCACGGGGCACTCGTCAAGGGGATGGGAGAAGCAGCACTCAATGGTGCAAAGCCTTATAACCACGTTCTCCCTCGGTCTTGTAATCGACGGAGCCTTTCTTGTGTAGTCATAGGCAAGGGTGTCCACAAGTACATCCGGGAACTCTTTCTCAATCTCCTCGGCAACGGCATTTACAAAGCGCAGCAGTGTTCCCGCATGGCTGCCCTCGGCGTCGTCAATGGCCTTGCAGTTTTCGCACTCGCAGAAGCCTTCGCCGTCATTCTGAGATATGGAGATAATGTCCGCATCGGGGTTCTGTCTGAGGTATCCGAGCGCACTCTCTGTGGCAATTCTTAAAACATCGGGATTTGTAAGGCAAAGCTGATAGGTCTGTCTTTTGCCCTCAGTAAGAGCATAGTATTCGGGATGCTCGTCAAAATACTGTGCGGGCGGCACCAGGAAAGCGAAGGTATGTACAAAGAAAGGCCCGCCGTAAACCATACCGCCGCCGTACTTGCCGGAAAGGTCTCTGCTTACATAGCCGTTGATTTTATTAGCTACGCTGAAATCGGAGTCAAAGGCGCACTTCCAGTAAACATCACGGTTATAGAATATGGGAATCTGCTCTATATTCAGGTCTTTCCTTGCGCTGACTGTCGTAAGCTCTGGCACGACTGTCAGATCGGCTGCAAACCAGCGGCAGCCCTGAGTCTCCTCAAGGAAGGTGAATACACTGTACAGCGTGCCACGGTTTCCGCCGCCTGCGAGAACCAGTTTTTCATTGTAAACAAAGATATTCAGGCCGTCCTCACCTAAGTATCCACGGTCAATCGTAAAGGTGTCGTCTCCCTCACGGTCTGTCCTGCCTATAATTATTTCCTTTTCCTGTTCGGGAGTGTCGGCGTCCGTGACAATCGGTATTTCCACGCCGCTTATCTGTTTAAGAAATTTCT
>JAAYOZ010000117.1 GCA_012520115.1 Clostridiales bacterium
ATAAGCTCTGCGTTGTTTTCTTTTACCGCTTCTTTTACGAGCCTGCCGCCTGCCACAAGGCTCTCCTTGTTTGCAAGGGCGATTCGCCTTCCTGCCTTTGCGGCGGCGAGTGTGGGTCTGAGACCCGCCATGCCCACAATGGCGTTCAGAACGGTGGTGTCACTGCCGAAGGCGGCGCACTCTGTCACGCCCTCGCTGCCTGCGAGAACCTTTACATCCAAATCTCTGACCCTGACCTTAAGCTCTGCGGCAGCCTTTTCGTCAGCCATAGCGGCGAAACGGGGTCTGTATTTTCTTATCTGCTCCTCGATTTTATTAACATCGGAATTTGCGGTCAGCGCATCGACCTTCAGATTAAGCTTATCCCCCACCTGAAGGGCCTGCACTCCGATTGAGCCTGTACTGCCGAGTATCACAAGTGAGTTCATTCTGACCTCCGAAGCTTTAAGCGTGAATCCACATCATAATAATGGCATAAAGCACGGGCAGGACGAAGATGACGCTGTCAAACCTGTCCATGACTCCGCCGTGACCGGGCAGGATGTTGCCGTAGTCCTTAACGCCGAAATTCCTCTTAATGACAGAGGCGGAGAGGTCGCCGAGCATGCCCGTTACGGACAGCACTGCGGACAGGGGCACCGCCGCAATATAGCTCATAAAGGGGGACTTGCCGGGGAAGTATGCCCTGAACACGGCGCAAAGGGCCACGTTTAAAAGCACACAGCCGATTATTCCGCCGATAGCGCCCTCCACGCTCTTTTTGGGGCTTATATTCGGGGACATTTTGTGCTTGCCGAACTTGACTCCCACAAAGTAGGCAAAGATGTCGGTCATCCATGCGCAGAAAAGAGCCATTATCAAAAAGTAAAGTCCGTCATATCTTGAAAACTTATTTGGGTATTTATAGAAAAGGTCACGCAGCAGCACCATAACGGTAAGGGCAAAGGGTACCGAAATCGATGCAAAAATCGAGGATGCCACCGTGGTGAATTTCGTATGTTCATAGTCGCCGAGCATCCATGAGAGCATCAGGATGACATAGATTATGATAAAGGGGAAGAATCTGAAGAAGTGCACATAGGTTATACATAAAGGCAGTATTGCCGCCATAAGCAGGCTGAGTGTCCTGAGGGGCTTATATTTTAAATCTATGACCTTGTTGATTTCAAAGACCGCAATACCGGACAAAAGGCATACAAACAAGGGGAAAATACGGGTGTATAGCCCCAAGAGCATGGCTATAAAGAAGGCTGACGCCAGAACGCCGGTTATTATTCGTTTTTTCAAAGTAATCTTCCTTTCAATGTGCAAAGCTGTCTTTGCCTTTTGTCCCGATTAAAGGCCGATTTTGCATAGGGTTAGTTAAAATGTTCTCATACTCCGCCGAAGCGTCTGCCCCGTTTTGCGAAGTCCAGCAGGGCCTTGTCAAAGTCCTCCGTTGTGAAATCCGGCCAGAGTACGTTTGTATAGTAAAACTCCGCATAAACGGACTGCCATGTCAAGAAGTTTGACAGCCTTATCTCCCCGCTGGGTCTTATAATAAGGTCTGCGTCGGGCATGCCTGCGGTGTAAAGGCAGCTGTCAACCGCCGCTTCGTCTATTTCGTCAATGGACATTTCGCCTTTTTGCACCTTAGCGGCTATGTCCTTTACTGCCTTGATAATCTCCTGCCTGCCGCCGTAGTTTATTGCTATGCTTACGGTGCATCTGGTTTTATCTTCACTCAGCCTGTGGGCCTCGTTGATTTTGTCTTTTATATCCTCCGGGAACTTTGATATATCGCCCACGAAACGGATTCTGATGCCCTTCTCCTCGTTTTCCTTCTGGCGGCTCTCCGCTTCATCCAGGTACTCACGCAAAAGCTGCAGAATGGCGTTTACTTCCTCCTGCGGTCTTTTCCAGTTCTCGCTCGAAAAGGCGTAGAAGGTGATATATCTTATGCCGATTTCCGAAGCGTATTCGGCTATCCTTCTGAAGGTCTTTGCGCCCTCTCTGTGGCCTTCGTACCTTTTAAGCCCTCTTTGCTTCGCCCAGCGGCCGTTGCCGTCCATAATTACGCCTACGTGTTTGGGCAGCTCCTCCTTTGACAAAAGAGAAGTTATGGGCACCCTTTCGGGGCTGTTGTTTTCTGTTCCGGCTATGCTCATTTCTGCCTCCGATTTTGATTTTTGCTTTAATAGGCTTTACAGAAAATCCTAAAATAGCTATAATGCCTGACTCTTTTAAAAGACAGGCATTAAGAGTTTATTTTTATTTTGTTAAATCTCCATTATTTCCTTTTCCTTGGCGGCGACAGCCTCGTCAACCTTCTTGACGAATTCGTCCGTGATTTTCTGTATCTCGTTCTCGCCGTCCTTAAGGTCGTCCTCGGTGATTTCGGAGTTCTTTTTCATGGTTTTCAGCTTTTCGATTGCGTCACGGCGAACCTTCCTTAAAGCAATCTTGGCGTCCTCGCCCATCTTGCTTACGTCCTTAACAAGCTGCTTTCTGCGCTCCTCTGTGGGCTGCGGGAAGGTAAGACGGATAATCCTGCCGTCGTTCTGCGGGTTAATACCTAAATCCGAGGCCTGAATAGCCTTCTCTATTAATGGCAGCACGCTCGAATCCCAGGGCTGAATGGTGAGAATCCTTGCCTCTGCCACGGCGACGGTCGCAAGCTGATTTATAGGCATTGAGGAGCCGTAATAGTCAACATGTATTTTGTCAAGCACAGCGGCATTTGCCCTGCCCGCACGAATTGAATCGAAATCTGTTTTAAGAACACTGAGAGTTTTGGTCATCTTTTCTCTCGTTACATTAAATACAGTTTCCACGATATATCCTCCTTTAATTCGCTAATTCAGTTAGTGACAATGGTGCCTATGCAAATGCCTTTGACTGCCGAAACAATGTTTTCGGGATTTGTCATATCAAAGACTATCGTGTTAATGTTGTTTTCCTTGCAAAGTGCGGTTGCGGCTGCGTCCATAACACCGAGACCACGGTTTAACACCTCGTCATGGGTCAGGCAGTCGAATCTTACCGCATCCGGGTACTTGTTCGGGTCCTTGTCATATACGCCGTCAACATTTGTTCCCTTTAAGAGCACCTTTGCCTGAAGCTCTGCGGCTCTGAGCGCTGCGGCCGTATCCGTGCTGAAGAACGGGTTGCCGGTACCTGCTGCAAAGATGACAACGCCCACATTATTCATGTAATCCCTTGCCTTTTCGACGACATAGGACTCGCAGATTTTGGGCATCAGTATTGCCGACATAACACGGTTGTGAATGCCGTTCTGGGTAAGGGCATCCGACAGAACTATTGCGTTCATGGCCGTTGCGAGCATACCCACATTGTCTGCGCTGGTTCTGAGCATGTTTTCGCTGCTGCGTCCCCGCCAGAAGTTGCCTCCGCCGATAACTATTCCGATCTGTGTTCCAAGCTCCTTACATTCGCCGATGGCAAGACTTATTCTGTCAAGCACATCAAAGTCATAGCCGAAGCCCGACTCTCCTGCAAGGATTTCTCCACTGAGTTTCAATATCACTCTATCATAAAACGGTTCCAATCTATCCCCTCCACTAAGCTTTCGATATTATACCGGACAAAGCGGAATTTGCTCCTTAAAAACAAAGGTTGATTTCTCCGCAAGCTGTATGCTTGCTCGTCCAGCTTATCCGTTCGGGCTTATTTTACTTCAAATAAGCCGACGTGTAAAGGGGAAAACAACAATATTATTGACTAATTTGCCAATATTGTATATAATGCTCACTGTAAACAGGCAGGATTTTTGTCATTTTACATACAGAAGATTGAACGAAAATCTGAGACGTCAAGCAGCTTTAACCTGATTTTTCCTATTGGGTTATGCTTCTTGATTAATTTATTGCTTACACTGTTCCTTAAACTTACTCACTCTGTTGCACATAAAAATTGAAAGGCTGAAGCTGATGAACTGCACTCCCTTTAATATTGAAGAAATCATAGAAAAGTACGGCATTACACATAAATATCTCGGTTTTCACCCCCTTTGCAGGGGACATATAAACGATACTTATGTTCTTGAATTTACGGCGGCTGACGGCCCTGTCTCCCTGCTGCTGCAGCGCATAAACGTAAATGTCTTTAAAAAGCCCCATGAGCTTATGGAAAACGTTGTAGCCGTGACCACCTATTTAAGAGAGAAGATTTTAGAGCTGGGCGGCGACCCGGACAGGGAAACGCTCAATGTCCTGCACACAAAGGACGGGGGCTATCTCCATATCGACGATAACGGAAACCACTGGCGGCTCTATAATTTCAT
>JAAYOZ010000118.1 GCA_012520115.1 Clostridiales bacterium
ATTGACTATGAAAATGTAAAATGCTCCTTCTTAGAAAAGCTCCTGTTTAACAAGATTCTTTATTCACAGCAGGACATGTATGAATCTCAGCTGGAAAAGGTAGGCCTTAAGAACAAGGACGGCTTCACCTGCACCTGCTATCTGCCTGAGGTAGGCAATACGCCGAAAGAGGGCGACATTCTCGCCTGGGCTGAGTCGAGTGCGGTGGTCTTTGCAAACTCCGTACTCGGCGCACGCTGCAACAGAAACAGCGGCATGCTCGACCTGTTCAGCTCAATCGTGGGCTATGTGCCGGAGTTCGGATTGCTCACAGACGAAGGCAGAAAGGCAAGCTGGAAGGTAATTGTTAAGACCGAGAAAAAGCCCGAAGCTCAGGTTCTGGGCAGTGCAATAGGCATGAAGGTCATGGAGGATGTGCCCTATGTATTCGGACTTGACAAATACCTCGGCACTGAGCTGAACGACGAGAATATGTCATATCTGAAAGACTTCGGTGCGGCTACCGCCAGCAACGGCGCCGTGGGACTCTATCATATCGACAAGCTCACGCCCGAAGCTAAGAAGTACGGCGAGGAGCTTATTAAACCCGACGCAAAGGAGTACATAATAGACGACGCCGAGCTTGAGAGGATAAAGGCCTCTTATCCTGTTATGTGGAAGGACCCCTCGGCTAAGGCAGACAAGTGCTTTATCGGCTGCCCGCACCTGACCTTACAGCAGCTTAAGGACTGGACTGAGAAAATCGAAAAGGGTCTTAAAGAGACCGGCAAAAAGAAGGTTGCCCTTACTACGATTTTCACCGCAAGCCCCGGTGTGGTCAAGGAGTTTAAAGGCACTGACCACTATCAGAGGCTTATGGCGACGGGTGCAAAGCTTACGAGCATATGCCCGCTGATGTATACAAATAATCCTCTTACGAAGAAGCACAACATCGCCACAAACAGCAATAAGCTGAGGACATATTCGGCGGCACGATTCTATGAGGATGCGGATATGCTGAATATAATCATCGGAAAGGGGGGCTATTAATGAAAAGCTTTAAGGGCAGAGTAATAGCGGGAGGAAACCTCAAGGGTGAGGCGGTCGTATCAAGGCAGGGTCTTAATACCCTTGCAACCTTCCAGAAAAGTGCGCTGAAGAAATCGAAAGAGGTAATAGCCTCCGACCAGAACAACCCCGATGTCTACGGCAAGAATATTACGGGCAAGATCCTCTGCCTGCCGCAGACAATAGGCTCCACCACAGGAGGACTGGTTATTCAGACCGTTTGCAGCCTTAAAGCCAACCCCTCCGCCTTCCTCTTTTCCGAGCATATTGACAGCCTTGCGGCAAGCGGAATTGTATTGGCTAAGGTCTGGGAGAACAGCGATGTAATTGCAATTGACCTGCTGGGTAAAGAGTTCCTCGACACTGTAAAGACAGGCGACACCGTAGAAATAAAAGAGGACGGCACGGTAACCATCCTGTAAAACTTTAAAGGCGGGTGAGCAAGGCTCATCCGCTTAATTTTTGCATAAGGCTTCACTTGCCTTCATATTATGCTAAGTAAGGCGGTGAGGTTATGATAAGCGATGATATTCTGAACAACATGTATTTAGCCGGCTCTGCCTACTGTGATGTTCAGGCTGATGTTTTCGGCGGCGGGGTCAGGGTCATAGACGACATCGAAAGCGGCATTCAGTGCTTTTTAAGGCGGGACAAAGACATACTGCATATTACCTTTCGTGGCTCTGATTCGCCGAGGGACTGGCAGACTAATCTGTATTTCAGGCGGCTTGTCATCCCCTATGGCAACGAGAAATCGAAAATCAGGATGCATGCGGGCTTTATCTATGCCTACAAGAACGACAGGGTGAGAAGTCAGCTGCACAAGGCTGCGGCAGACGCTCGAAAAATCATTATTTCCGGGCATTCCTTAGGTGCGGCACTGTCCATAGTCTGCGCCGTGGATTTGCAGTACAATTTCCCCGAAAAGGACATTGAGGTCTATTCTTACGGCGGGCCGAGGGTGGGCAACACGGCCTTTGTCCGCTCCTATAACAAGAGGGTGTTTAAGACCTTCAGGATACAAAACGGCAGCGAC
>JAAYOZ010000119.1 GCA_012520115.1 Clostridiales bacterium
AGCTTCTTGTGTCGAAGTACTCCTCAGTGACCTCGATTTTGACCTCATAGTCAAAGCCGTTTTCCTTAGCGGTCTGCTCGGCGACGGCCTTCAGACGCTCTGAGGCTTCGGCGATTTTATCCGCTGCGTTGTCGGCGGTTACGGAGCCGTCAAAGACATCTGCGCCCTCTGTAAGAAGTTTGTCACGGATTATAAGCTTTAAGGCCTGATCCGCTTCGCTGTCGGAGTTTGCGAGGATGTGGAGCCTGAGCACATTGGTTCTTACCTCGTCGCACCTGGTGCTGAAGGCGGCGGTGCTGATTATCGTGGTTATAAGTATGAGGATTATTGCGGCAGCCTGCACAAGCCCGCCTGCGCCTGATTTTCTATTGCTTATTCTTTTCATATTATCCTCCGGGTTAAAAAATATGTATACCCTGAGTATTAACAAAAAAAGGATGTTTATTCCTGAATTTGCTAAAAATAATAGCTTTGATTGGGAAAAGAATAATATGTTGAGTTTTATTCGCCGAAAAGCGGTTGCGGACGGCGGGAGGGTTCTGCGGTGTGGGTGCGGCGGCGGGCGGCGGGGAGGGGGCAAGTGCCTCCGTGCGAGTGGCAGGGCGCTGGGGAAAATTGCGTGTCGGTGGCAAATACATAAAAAGTCAGCCGGCGGGCGGCGGGCTGGGCGGCGGCAAAAACAAAAAAGGTCAGCGGGTGGCGGCGAGGTGCGGAAATACATAATCGGACGGCGAGCGGTGGTGTGGCGTGGCGGCAGCTGTCAGGAGCGGGCGTGACGGCGCAAATAAATAATTGGATAGCGGGTAGTAGAGCAATGATGTGAGGCATGAGGGCGGCGGTGCTTGCGGGTGAAGGTAGGTGGTGGTGTTTTTTATTGTGTTTTTCCAAATTTTTTACTTAGTTAAATTAATGTATTATAAGGCTTTATCGGCAAAAAATATTCAGGATAAAACTCGAAAGGAGTCCTGATTGTGAAACACTACTATCGAACAAGACGGGGCAGAATTAGAATAATCTCCTTCCTTGTGTCGCTTGTGCTGGCTCTTTCAATCTGGGGCGGCACTGAGACATATAAAAGACGCAATTACCAGCAGCTTGTTAAAATATCTCAGGAGCGTGCTCTTTCGGAGCTCGGTGACTATATATCGAATATCACACTCTCACTTCAGAAGGGCATGTATGCCAACACTCCGCCGATGATTGCGAATCTCTCCTCCTCACTCTGGAGAGAGGCGACAGGCGCAAAGACGAGCCTTTCACAGCTTGAAAGCGGCGGAAACGAGCTATACAACACCTACAAATTCCTGTCTCAGGTCGGCGAGTTCACCATGGCCTTAAACCGCAAGGTTGCCGCCGACGAGCAGATATCCGAAGAGGAGCGAAAGCAGCTTGACGAGCTTTTAAAGTTCGCCAAATCTCTTTCCGACCAGATAAACTATATGCAGTCCATGTATGAAAACGACGCTTTGTCCTTTGACGCAAAAAAGCAGGGGCTTCTGCTCTCCGACACTGCGGACCAGCAGAAACTGAGCTATATTGAGGGTATAGGCAATGCGGAACAGACATTGACGGACTATCCTACCCTTTTGTATGACGGCCCCTTCTCGTATAATATCGACCAGAAGGAGTCGGCTCTCTTGAAAACAGCAGACCCCGTTTCAAGGGAGGATGCAAGGAAGATTGCAGCTTCCTTCTGCGGAGTTGACCCCTCTCAGGTGGCTGACGCAGGCGATGAGGAAGGCAAGATGCCCGCATACCTTTTCTCCGTAGACCAGAAGACCATAAACATCACTAAGAACGGCGGCTTTGTGGCCTATATGCTCTGCGGCGATTTTGCCGGCGAGGAAAAGCTTGACCAGCGTCAGGCCGTGGAAATCGCAAAAAAGCACCTTGAAAAGCACGGCTATAAGAATATGAAGGAAAGCTATTTTGCAACCGACGACGGCATCTGCACCATTAACTTCGCCTTCGTGGATAACGACATTGTCTGCTATCCCGATTTAATAAAGGTCAACGTGTCCCTTGATACAGGCCAGGTCTGCGGCATTGACGCTCGTGGATATATTATGAACCACAAGGACAGAAAAATCCCTGAAGATATAGTCAGCGTCGACAAGGCAAGGGAGTCCTTAAACAAGAACCTCATCGTTGAGAACGCTCAGAAGGCATATATCCCCAAGGCCAACGGCGACGAGGAGCTGACCTACGAATTCTTCTGTAAGGGCAAGGACGGGCAGGACGTTCTGGTCTATATCAATGTGGATACACTTGAGGAGTCCGAAATCCTCCTGCTGCTTTATACCGATGGCGGTATCCTGACAAAATAAAACCTCCGCACACGTTTTGCAGAGGCTCGAAAAAAGTATAATCGTGTCCTTTAAGGGAATACTGTCATGGGATTAAATTTGCCCCCTTATTCACAGAAATTGAAAGGAAGACAATCACCATGAAAAAGACAATAGTGTTGCTTTGTGTCGCTCTGATTGCCTTTGCCGTGCTCTTTACCGCATGCAATAAAGGCAAGGATATGAACAACATGACATCGGGCGCAAACACTACGACCACAAAGGCAGCCGGTGAAATGACCACTGCCAACGAGACCACCTCTGAAGGCGCTCTCGAAAGCAAGGCGGAAGAAGTCGGCACCACTATAAAAGAAAACCTTGAGAGTATCGGTGAAGATATTTCCTCTATGGTTTAAACAAAAGGCTGAAAAGCTGTTACGGCATACAAAGAAGCCTCCCGAAAGACATTAGCTTACGGGAGGCATATATATTTTATCTTATTATCTGTATGGGGCTGCAAAAATCTGAGTCCAGTATGTATCGTGATCTGTTATCGTTTCATCCGTAAATCCGACGCCGATTGATGTGAACTCAGGTCTGAGGATATTCGCTTTGTGATCCGGTGAATTCATCCAGGCGTCAACCACATCCTGAGGCGTTTCTTGGCCTGCGGCTATATTCTCGCCAGCCCATTTGTATCTGATACCTCTTTCCTGCATTAATTCGAAGGCTATTCCGTCGCCGTATTCGTTGCCGTACTTATCCACGTGGTAGTGGCTGAAGGGCAGACCGTTTGCCATATCCACTGACCTTTTACGGGCAATTTCTGAAAGCTCGAAGCTGATTTCAAGGGGCGGAAGGCCTTCCTTTGCTCTTTCAATATTGACAAGCCTTACTACCTCATCCTCAAAATAGCTTAAATCTTCATACTGCTTTGAGGGCTTGTCGAAGTATTTTGAAGGTCCGTCATTGTTTGAGCCCGGTTTAGGCTTGTACAGGTCGCAGTCGTACACAAATCTTTGTGTGCCGGGGTGTTTGTCAAGCCTTGCGGCACAGCGCAATACGATTCTTGCGTCCGCAGCGTTCACTTTTTCGTCGTCGTTAAGGTCAAGAACATTTATGAGGGTACCCTTGTAATTGTCGAGCTTTGCTGCGAATCTGAGAATTATCCTTGCGTCCGCAGCGTCCACCTTTCCGTTGGCATCTGCGTCGCCTACTTCATATAAGCAGCCCTCCTCAAAGGCGCCCGAAGCGGCGAGAACCTGCTCATCGGATGCAAAGGACCCCGAAGAAGGTTCTTCGGAGCCGTTATTTTCCTCTGTTTCTGCATTCTGCCGTGCGGTAGGGATAAGCTTATACTCAATTGTGTCAAGTTTCGCCGCATGACGTAACAGCA
Source organism: Clostridiales bacterium (assembly GCA_012520115.1). Taxonomy (GTDB): domain Bacteria; phylum Bacillota; class Clostridia; order Oscillospirales; family Acutalibacteraceae; genus DTU053. Next base: position 3,682 of record JAAYOZ010000119.1, read on the forward strand.
GTCTTGCGTCCGCTGCGTTCAGCTTACCGTCGCCGTTAATGTCACCTGCTAAGACCTGAATGTCGCTGGGGTTAAACAGCTTTGCGGCGGCTCTTAATGCCACTCTTGCGTCGCCTGCGTCAATCTTCTCGTCGCTGTTCAAGTCTCCGAAAAGAAGCGGGTTCCAGTTGA